>CANNKH010000040.1 GCA_947504985.1 Methylococcaceae bacterium
CGAATGTATTCAGCATCGAGGTGATACTTTTGGACTGGTCGCTCCGTTATTTGAGCAAGCAAAAGTTTGTGCCAACCATTTAAGCGCACACGGTGCAGCAAAATACATTTCGCTACCGACGGCAACCAAACTCAAAGTAACCGGCATTAATCTATTTTCGGTAGGTGATTTTTTGGGAGATGCCAGCAGCGAAAATATTTATCTTAATGATCCGGCAGCGGGTATTTACAAAAAACTGGTCATTAAAGCCAATAAACTCATGGGTGCGGTTTTGTATGGCGATACGGCCGATGGGCTTTGGTATCAGACGTTGCTGGAACAAGGGCAGGATATTGCTGATATTCGGGAACAACTGATTTTTGGCAAGGCTTATGTGAGTGATGGATAAATAGTGTTTATGCACATAAAATATAGGTGTTATCAACGCACAGAGAGTGAATATCATGCCATCCGTATATGATTTATCAGCCATAAAAAAACCAACCAATGTCACTGTAAACAGCGATTTAATAAAAAAAGCCAAGGCATTGGACATTAATATGTCCGCCGCGTTGGAACAGAAACTCATCGAATTAATCAGGCAAAAACAAGCCGCTGCTTGGCTAGAATCCAACCAAGCAGCGATAGCCAACTATAATCGGCATGTCGAAGGGCACGGCGCATTTGCCGATGAATTACGGCGTTTTTAATGGCTCAGTTTGATGTCTACGAAAACCCCAACCTCAAAACCAGACGGCTGATCCCTTATTTACTGGATATCCAAAATGATTTGCTGGCTAGTTTGGCAACGACGGTGGTTATCCCGCTGTGCCAGACAACAGAGACAAAACCACTGGAGATGGCGCGACTTACCCCACTTTTGGAAATCAATGCCCGACACTATTTATTGTTAACCCCCCAACTTGCCGGAATACCCAGAAAAGAATTGGGAGATGTTGTGGTTAATGTTTCCAATTACAGGGATGAAATTATCGGCGCACTGGACTTTTTGATGACGGGAATTTAATGATTGTTTTTCGATTCACCTGCCTGTCCCGCAAACTATTTTGCTTGATGAAATGAACAAAACCATCCTGACCACTTGCCCCTACTGCGGCGTAGGCTGCGGCATTACAGCCACAGCCGATGAGCAAACCCGCCATGTCAATATCGCCGGTGACAAGGCGCATCCGGCCAATTTCGGGCGACTTTGCTCGAAAGGTTCCGCGCTTGCTGAAACCCTTGAACTTAAAGGACGTTTATTGCAACCCCATATTTTGGGACAGCCAGCGAGTTGGGAACAGGCCTTAGATTGGGTCGCCGATGCCTTCGCTAACGTAATACGACAACACGGTGCTGATGCCGTAGCAATCTATGGCTCCGGGCAATTATTGACCGAAGATTATTATGTCGCCAACAAGTTGATGAAAGGCTTTATCGGTAGCGGCAATATGGACACCAACAGCCGTTTGTGCATGTCGTCCTCTGTGGCGGGACATAAACGCGCGTTTGGCTCAGACACCGTACCCGGCTGTTATGCTGATTTTGAACTGGCAAACATGATTGTATTGATCGGCTCCAACGCGGCGTGGTGTCACCCCGTTAGTTTTCAGCGTATTCGTGCGGCAAAAGAAGCGCGTCCTGAGTTAAAAGTGGTCGTCATTGATCCAAGGCGGACAACGACCTGTGATATTGCTGATTTGCATTTGCCATTGGCAGCAGGAAGCGATACAGCGTTATTCAACGGCTTACTTGGGTTTTTAACGTCGCAACAGGCGCTAAACCAAGATTATATTGACCAACACACCGAAGGCTTCACTGAGGCTGTCGGGTGTGCTATGCACACCGCCAAACCAAGCGTCAGCGCTATCGAGCAGGTCGCCGGGCAATGCCATCTGAGCCAGGAAGACGTGCTACGCTTTTACCAATGGTTTGCAAGCACCGAAAAAGTAATGAGTTTGTATAGCCAAGGCGTCAACCAATCCACGTCCGGTACGGATAAAGTCAACGCCATCATCAATTGTCATCTGGCGACAGGACGAATTGGCAAGCCGGGGATGGGTCCCTTTTCGTTGACGGGACAACCCAATGCGATGGGCGGTCGTGAAGTCGGCGGGCTTTCGCACCAGTTAGCGGCACATATCGATTTTTCCAATGAGGAAGATATTAATCGGGTGGCGCGGTTTTGGGGGAGCGCGCGCATTGCCAAAACCCCCGGTTTAGCGGCTGTTGATTTATTTGATGCGATTTATGACGGCAAAGTCAAAGCGGTATGGATTATGGGTACTAATCCCGTGGTCAGCTTGCCCAATGCCGATAAGGTAAAACAGGCGTTGCAACGCTGTCCTTTTGTTGTCGTTTCCGATTGCATTGCCGATACCGACACTACGGCATTGGCGCAGGTGTTATTGCCCGCACAGGGCTGGAGCGAAAAAGACGGTACGGTGACTAATTCCGAGCGTTGCATTTCGCGTCAACGCCGCGTGTTCAGCCCCGCTGGCAATGCCAAACCGGATTGGTGGATTATCACGCAAGTCGCGCAGCGCATGGGCTTTGATCAAGCATTTTTATACCAGCATCCGGTAGAAATTTTCCGCGAACATGCCGCTTTATCCGGTTTTGAAAATAATGGCCGCCGTGATTTTGATATTTCCGCCTTTGCCGACATTAGCGCCACCGATTATGACCAGCTGTTACCCATACAATGGCCGGTCAATCACATTTATCCGCAGGGCAAGGCGCGGTTTTTTGAAGACGGCAAATTTTTTACCCCTTCCGGCAAAGCCCAATTTATTGCCATCACGGTCAGACCACCTGCCAACGCACCGGATGCGGAATATCCGCTGATATTGAATACCGGACGTTTGCGCGACCAATGGCATACGATGACCCGAACCGCTATTGCCGCCAAGTTAAATCAACATAAACCTGAGCCGTTTGTGGAAGTGCATCCTATTGATGCTAAAAACTATCATTTGGCACAAAACGACCTGGCGGTTATCAAAAGCCGCTGGGGAATGATAATTGCGCGGGTGCAAGTGACGGACAATCAGAAATCAGGCAATCTGTTCGTACCCATGCACTGGACCGAGCAATATGCCAGCAATGGACGCATGGGCGCGTTAGTCAATCCAGCGGTTGATCCCGTTTCCAAACAACCGGAAAGCAAACATACCCCCGTGCATATTAGCGCGTACCAACCGGCATGGTACGGCTTTATATTGTCACGGCGTGAATTAGATATATCCGCGCCAGAATATTGGGTCAAGATTAAGGGCGAGCAATTTTACCGCTATGAACTGGCAGGTGAAAACCAACCGGAAGATTGGCAAGACTGGGTAAGGACACGGCTAGCGGTTGACACCCAGACGCAATGGCAGGAATACCAGGACAAAAGCCTGGGCAATTATCGATGTACGCAACTAATTGGCAATCGATTGGAAAGCGTGGTTTTTATTGCCGAACATAAAAATTTACCTGAACGCAGTTGGTTGACAAGTTTGTTTGCCAAGGATGAATTAGAGGCACAAGAGCGACGTGCGCTGCTAACCGGTATGCCGCCGTTGGGTGTTGCCGACGTAGGCACTATTGTTTGTGCTTGCTTTAATGTGGGTGAAAAAACGATAAGCAACGCCATTACGGAAAAAGGGCTAAAAACCCATCAAGAGGTTGGGCAATGTTTGAAAGCGGGTACCAATTGCGGCTCGTGTGTACCAGAAATTAAGGCGTTGTTGTAGGTAAGAAACGGGTACAAAACAACGTCGTCTTGTGACTTGTAGCCTCGGTGGATGCCATGACTGACAGTCCTCTGGATATTGCGCTCAGGTTGTTTTTACGGCCAGCGTCAAAATAAAATCAGTTTCTATGCTAAGTTCTTCGGCCTCATCAAGTGCCTGTTGGCTATGTTGGTTTGCCCGCCAAGCAAAGGGCGTCATTTGTAAAAGCGAGGCTCTTTCTGTCCGATTCGGCATTATCCATGCGTTGATACGCTGGGTGTCCAGCCGCTCAAATCCCTGTGGCAAGACGATTTGCTCGGCATGTTCCCTAACATCGGTATAGATAAAGGCTTTCAATTGCGCTAAATGCCGTGGGCCTGGCGTCACCATAAGCAAGCGTCCTGAAGGTTTCAGCAGGCGTTTCAGCTCATGTTCATTGGACGGCGCAAATACGCGCAGCAGCACATCAAAATAGCCATCAATATAAGGTAAGCGCGTTGAGCTGGCGACGATATAGCGGGCAGAAGGCAATTTTTTAGCAGCAGCGGCTATTGCAAATTTGGCGATATCAACACCATGCAGCTCAAACCGTTCATTCTGATTGCAAAGCGCATTGATTTGTCGGCTGTAATAGCCTTCACCGCAACCCACATCAAGTAAGCGTATCGTTTGGTCTTCAGCGGTATTGGCGGCAATCATCAGTGCGACCGCTTTAGCCATCGGCGCATAATAACCCGCTTCCAGAAACGCACGTCTGGCATTTAACATGGCTTTGTTATCACCCGGTTCGCTAGAATGCTTGTGTTGTACAGGCAGTAAATTTAAGTAGCCTTCCTTCGCCAGATCAAAATTATGCCGATTAAGGCATTGATAAGCTTTGCCTAAGCCATGTAACACCAATGACTGGGCGCAAATTGGACATAAGTAACAGTGCGTTGCCACCGTTTAATCTCGCACTGGTTTTTTATCCAGCTTTCTTTGTAACGTGCGCCGGTGCATGTTTAACGCCCTAGCGGCCGCTGATATATTGCCATCATATTGCATTAGCACTTTCTGTAGATGCTCCCATTCCAAGCGTTTTACCGATAACGGATTTTCACTAATCAACACCGATGAATCGCCTTCGTTCCTATTCAGTGCATTAACAATTTCATCGGCGTTAGCTGGTTTGGTCAAATAATGGATGGCGCCCAGTTTTATCGCTTCAACCGCAGTTGCTATGCTGGCAAAGCCAGTCAACATCACGATTTGCGTGTTGTCATCCAGTGAAATCAATTTTTTTACCAGCTCAAGTCCTGATTCATAGCCAATGCGCAAATCAATCACGGCATATTCGGGCAAATATTGCTCGGCCAGCACCATGCCGTTCGTCACATCATTAGCAACCAATACATCGTAATTGCGTTTTTCCAACGCCGACTTCAACACTTTACAAAAGGTTTCATCATCATCAACCAGCAATAAACGGGGCTTGTCTAATTCCAGGGCTGTCATCATTATTTTCCGCATCTAAAAGGGGTAAGGTGATTTCCACGCAGGCACCACCCGAATCGCTATTGTAAAGGTCAATTTTACCGCCTAAGCGTTTAATCGTGGAGTAAGTTAAGAATAATCCGACGCCTAAGCCACGTTTTTTGCTGGCTATCGGCTGTTTACCGACAAATTCAACCAGTTCAGGTGGAAGCCCGGAGCCAAAATCCCTGATTTTTATTATCAATTGATATAAGTCCCATGAGGCATGAAATTCAATGCCTTTTTCTTGGGGCGAGGCTTCGGCGGCATTATTAAGTATATTGATAATAGAGTGAGTCAGGGTGCGTTCGGCAATAATTTTTGCGTTGGTGTCTATTGTCGGGTCAATGAAAAAACTTAATTTTGCTGTCGGCTTATGAGTGCGCCATTGCTTGATGACATCATCAATATAGTCTGTTACGGGTATCACTCGACCTGATTCAGCACGCAGTTCACCCGCAGATGCGGACATCACCGACAATGCCTGCTTACAACGCTCAATTTGCTGCTGGATGATAAGTGTTTTCTCATGTAAATCAGGAAAGCGATGTAGTGGATAATCCTGTCCCAGCTCATGGGCGACTATTGCTATAGTACCCAAAGGCGTGCCCATATCATGAGCTGCACTGGCGGCTAAAGTCCCTAACGCCACGACACGTTCATCGCGTAATGCACTTTCTCTGGCATCGGCTAAACTGCGCTCCTGAATTCTGAGCGCTCTCGCCAGTTCCACGACAAAAAAAGCAACCAATCCGGCGCTGAATACAAAACCAAACCACATACCAAAAACATGCAAATTGAAATAATGCTTGTCACTCATCGCATGTGCCATCTGCAACATCTCATAATTGCTCATACTCGGATGAAGCATTTGCGGGTTAGGTGAATGTGGTTCAATCGCCGGCAAAGGAATATTAAACGCCATCAACACGGTGTACATGGATGTTGTTAGCATCACCATATACCAGGCATAAGAATGCGGTAACATGATTGCCGTAATAATAACCGGCAACAGAAAAACCCAAATGATAGGGTTTGACGCACCGCCAGTCAGATACAGTAATAATGTAATCGCCGCTACATCCATGATCAGCTGGGTAAAAATATCAATTTCGGTAACTGGCTCGTCGGCATGTAAACGTATCGATGTATAAATATTCGCTGAGCATATCAATAGCATCACCAACCAGAGCTGTTGTTCAGGGAGGCGGATATTAAGTCCATAAACCGATATGATGATTAATAATGACTCGCTGAGAATCATCAGATTTCTTAGTATAAATAACCATCTAAGATTTTGTCTGGCAGAAAACTCGGATTTTGGGGAAACGTGTGAGAGCATATTTATCTGAACAGTATTTGATTTTGATAATGAGGGGGAAATTTAAGTACCTGATATTTGATGTTATTGTAAACCGATACGATTAACCGTGTTGCTCATAAATAATTATCCTGACACAAACCTGCTGTATCACGCCTGCGACAATATGTCACATTTTTATTTGCGCTATCAGTTGCTACTATTAACCTAACTTTTAAGGCTCTTATTAGGGTCGCATAGCTGAAAGTTGCGTTATATCCTTCCTAATGACTCTCAGGCGGTTTCTTTAAACCGCCTTTTTTTTGCCCGTTAAATACACTTCACTTGTGTCCATCCCTTAGCTACTCGGCACCACGCTAAACACCCCGTCATATAATGTTTGTCGATATAGAATACTTGGCTTGCGTTTATCGATAAGTTACGATGAAATAATAGCGTCATAATTTATTCCTCTCATGCTGAAATGAACGAAAAAAATAAAATAATCGTTGAATCAATGCCCTATTTCATTGCAGATCAATCTGCTCCTGAAAAAAACAGGTATGTTTTCGCCTATACGATCACGATTACCAATCAGGGTAAAGTGCCTGCACAACTACTAAGACGACATTGGCTAATTACTGATTCTAATGGAAAAATCCAAGAAGTTAGAGGAGAGGGCGTTGTTGGTGAACAACCTCATATAAAGCCTGGCGAAAGCTTTCGTTATACGAGTGGCGTGATGCTGGAAACGTCAGTTGGCACTATGCAGGGTAGCTATTCAATGCGCTCGGATGATGGCGATGATTTTAATGCGAATGTGCCTGTTCTTACTCTATCCATCCCTAGAACATTACATTGATGTATGGCAATTTATGCTATAGGTGATGTTCAAGGCTGTTTTGACGAACTATTAAGATTACTTGATGTAATCTCATTTGATAAAGAAACCGATTGTTTATGGTTTGCAGGCGATCTAGTCAATCGTGGACCAAAATCGCTAGAAACTTTACGTTTTGTTAAATCATTAGGTACAGCGGCGATTACCGTATTGGGTAACCATGACATGCACTTGCTTGCAGCATCATGCACACCCAAAATAGCCAATAAAAAAGATGCCTTATCGGCCGTATTGGAAGCACCCGATCGCGACGAGTTGATCCATTGGTTAAGACATCAGCCGTTATTCTACTATAACGATGATTTTTGTATGATCCATGCAGGTTTACCACCACAATGGGATTTCAAAAAAACTCAAAAAATGGCATCAATAGCGGAGCAAACCTTACAAGACCCTGATTATGCGGCATTTTTAAAACAAATGTATGGTAATAAGCCCAACGTATGGTCGTCCAATTTAAAAGGTATTCCCAGATTACGCTTTATTATCAATTGCTTTACACGCATGCGTTACTGCGATAGCAATGGTCGCCTAGATTTTGCCAATAGCGGACCTTTAGGCTCCCAGCCTAAAGGTCTATTGCCGTGGTTTGAAGTGCCCAACCGAAAAAGTACCGATATGCGAATTATCTGTGGACACTGGTCAACATTGGGATATTACGAAAGCTCAAACTGTTATGCGATTGATACCGGCTGTTTATGGGGTGGTCAACTGACAGCAATAAAACTGGGTGATCCAGTTCAGCGTTTCAGCATTGATTGCCCAGTCGCTAAAAAACCCGGCAAAATCTATTCTTTAAGTAATGCGCTAATCGAACAACCAACTAATAAACAGCTCATATCACTTGCCTGACTACGACGTCAACAAGCAAATAGCGTTTGATTGGTGTCGCCTAATCCACAGTAGAAGCGAATATTTTACACACTTTTTTTAGTGGGGCAGGATTCCAATGCACAACGGCCCAATCTAGCAATTCTTTTACGGGTGCATGTTGTAGCTCTAATGGCGGCTGTTGTTTTAACAGAACTAATAATTCGAAAAGAATAAATTCAGGATGTGTTAAGTCAACAGCATTTGCTCCGGTTTGTTTACTGAGCTTATAACCCTGCTGGTCAACAATAATAGGCACATGCATATAAAGGGGAGTCGGTAAGCCTAAAAGCTGTTGTAAATAGATTTGTTTCGGGGTGGAATCCAGTAAATCAAAGCCACGCACCACTTGATTAACACCTTGCCTGTCATCGTCAATCACAACGGCAAATTGATACGCAATAACCTGATCCTTGCGCTTTACAATAAAATCTTCATACGGATCAGTCAACTGATGCGTCATATCTCCTTGTAATTCATCATGAAAATTAATTACCCGCTGATCAGTTTTGACACGTAAGGCATGAGGCGTATCAATTGAGATAACCCTATTTTTGCAATAGCCTGGATAACTATCTGATACCAGCATTCTCCGGCTACAAGCGCATCGGTAAATCAGTTGAAGGGCCTGCATATCATCAAGTATTTCATCATAGATAGCTTGCTGCCTGCTCTGATAAACAACACTACCATCCCAGTGCAGTCCGAAAATAGCCAATGTTGTTAAAATAGATTCAATTGAACCTTTTATATTGCGGGGGGTATCGAGGTCATCAATTCGAAGCAACCATTGACCTTGTTGTGAGCGCGCATCAAGAAAACTGGCAAGCGCGGTATAGAGGGATCCAAAATGCAAGGGGCCGGTGGGCGAAGGTGCAAACCGGCCAATAACAGGTTGTTTGTCCTGCACGATGACTTTATTGATTGCTCCAATCGTTATGTTAAAGCCATTTAACCCATTTGTTTTTCACGAATTTCATCCAGTGTTTTGCAATCGATACACAAAGTCGCCGTTGGCCTAGCTTCCAGACGCCGTACACCAATTTCGATACCACAAGATTCACAAAAACCATAATCGCCTGATTCAATTTCCTTCAGAGCATCATCAATTTTTTTTATCAGACGGCGTTCACGGTCTCGAGTTCTTAATTCCAGGCTAAACTCTGATTCCTGAGTCGCGCGATCATTAGGGTCAGGGAAATTAGCAGCATCGCTCTGCATATGATGTACGGTACGATCTACTTCGTGCATCAATTCCCCTTTCCAGTTCCTAAGAATGTTCTCAAAATGTTTCAATTGAGCATCATTCATATACTCTTCGCCTTCTGCTGGTATATAAGGCGTAAAGGTGAAAGGTGACGCACCCGTTTTAGAACTATCAGTCATCCATTAACTCCACTCAAGATTAATAAAACCGCGCATTTTTAGCAGAATATTAGCCTGTAAGCAAGGATTATTGGTATCATGCGCCATTTTTATGGATTCAAATCATGGGTGAAAAACTGGCAATACGGACTCAAGCCATCTCTCCATTTTATGTTATGGATGTGCTGCGTCGGGCTAAGCAACTGGAGGCGATGAATCGAGATATTATCCACATGGAAATCGGTGAACCGGATTTTCTGACTCCGCAACCCATTATTGATGCGGGTATCAAATTGTTGCGAACCGGTGAAGTTAAGTATACTCCTGCGGCTGGATTGCCTGAGCTACGAACAAAAATAGCGAACTTCTATCGGCAACGTTATGGCATAACCGTCGCTAAAGAAAGAATTTTTATAACTCCAGGCGCATCTGGAGCATTTTTACTCGCGCTGGGGGCAAGTTTAAATCCGGGCGAATCGCTATTAATGACCGACCCCTGTTATCCGTGTAACCGTAATTTTGTAAACTTGTTTGATGGTAAAACGCATGCTATCCCTGTCGATGCGTCCTCGCATTATCAATTAACGCCAGAATTAATCAGCGCTCATTGGACACCCAAAACAAAAGGCGTCTTGATTGCGTCCCCCTCCAATCCTACTGGTACACTGATTGCACCTGACAAATTAAAATCGGCAATTCAAACCGTTAATGCCCTGGGGGGATGTTTTTATTCAGATGAAATCTATCATGGTCTAGTCTATGACCAAAATGCAGCGGTAACCGCATTGGCATTTAGTGAGGATGTTTTTGTTATCAACAGTTTTTCCAAATATTTTGGTATGACAGGTTGGCGAGTTGGTTGGCTAATTGTGCCGGCGGCCTTTGTTGAGACAACAGAAAAGTTGGCGCAGAATCTTTTTATTGCCGCCTCAACACACTCACAATATGCCGCATTAGCGGCATTTGATGACGAAAATATCGCAGAACTTGAACGCAGACGTAATGAATTTAGTGTCAGACGTGATGTCCTCTATGAACAGTTGATAGGCTTAGGGTTTAAAATCCCTATAAAACCGGAAGGTGCCTTTTATATTTATGCCAATTGCGCTCGATTTACCGATGATAGTTTTAAATTTGCTTTGGATTTTTTGGAGGCTGAAGGCGTTGCCATTACGCCCGGCAAAGATTTTGGCTGCCACGAGGCACATCACTCGTTACGCTTTGCATATACCACGTCTATAGATAGAATTACTCAAGCAATGCAGCGTTTGGAACGCTTTATAAACAAAGGATGACCATGTCTGTAAAACAACTCTCAGTAACCGAATTAAAAAATAAAATAGCTCAGGGAGAGGTATTATTTTTGCTGGATGTCAGAGAACCGCACGAGTTTAACTATGCACATATTGCCGGTAGTGTATTAATATCACTCAATCAAATTACGCAAAGATTGGGCGAATTGGATGTCCACCAGGAAATTATAGTCATTTGTCATCACGGCATACGTAGCCAGCAAGCGGCTAATTATCTGGTACATTCAGGCTTCAAAAATATTGCGAATCTGCAAGGTGGCATTGATGCTTGGTCGCGTGAATGTGACCATTTAATTCCCCGATATTAGAACTCAAACCGCTAGTGAGTTTAACCTGCAATCTGACTGCACTCATTAAAAGGAGCGATAGGATGATTGCCTAAAAGGCGCTGTCTTTTTGCCGCACACTTCTGTTGCTAACAATGCGCTTATGGTATGATGTGGGCTTTTATTTATTAAGGAAATACAAATGGCTAAAGAAGATCAAATTGAAATGGAAGGGAAAGTAATCGACACGCTTCCAAATACCATGTTTCGTGTACAACTGGAGAATGGTCACATTGTAACGGCACATATTTCAGGAAAAATGCGTAAACATTACATCCGTATTCTTACTGGCGATAGCGTTAAAGTTGAAATGACACCCTACGATTTAAGCAAAGGACGCATATCATTCCGTATGCGCTAACTCCATCCTCTCCCGAATAGAGCACAGCACATACGTTATTCTGATTAACCATCTTCAGAAACGGTTAGTTCCTTGCTTTCTATCTCAAAACCAAGCTCATTATTCTCCACAATTATTCTGACATAACCGCCTTGAGCCAGCTTGCCGAACAGTAAATCATTCGCCAGAGGTTTTTTTATTTTCTCTTGGATTAACCGCGCCATCGGCCTTGCTCCCATCTTGGCGTCACACCCGTTTTCCGCCAACCATAAGCGCGCATCTGCATCTAAAGCTAACGTAACTTGCTTATCTGCGAGCAAAGCCTCTAGTTCAAATATAAACTTATCAACCACATGCCCGATAATTGAAATATCCAGAGGCTTAAACTGGATAATAGCATCCAGTCGATTGCGGAACTCAGGTGAAAAACCTTTTTCGATAACTTTCATGCTATCAGTTTCATGGTCTTGATGGGTAAATCCTATGGACGCACGACTGCCTTCTTCGGCGCCAGCATTAGTTGTCATTACCAAGATAATATTGCGAAAATCTGCTTTTCGACCATTATTGTCAGTTAATGATCCGTGATCCATTACCTGTAATAGCAGATTAAAAACATCAGGATGTGCCTTTTCAAGTTCATCAAGCAGTAATACCGCATGAGGATGCTTGGTAATCTGCTCGGTTAATAAACCGCCCTGATCGAAACCAACATAGCCTGGAGGTGCGCCTATTAGCCTGGAAACAGTATGGCGCTCCATGTATTCAGACATATCAAAACGAATTAACTCAATGCCCAATACCTTGGCTAATTGACGAGTAACTTCAGTTTTGCCCACACCGGTAGGCCCTGCGAACAAAAACGAACCGATTGTTTTTTGGCTATCACGCAGGCCTGCACGAGATAGCTTAATCGCTGACGCTAGCGCACCAATTGCTTCGTCTTGACCAAACACCAGCATTTTTAGATTTTTTTCCAAATTAGCGAGTTTATCGATGTCATTCGAAGAAACTGATTTTGCTGGTACGCGGGCAATTTTTGAAACGATTTCCTCTATTTCAGCCGTATCTATTAATTGTTTGCGTTCCGCCTCAGTCGTCATACGCTGCTTTGCGCCAGCCTCATCAATAACATCAATCGCTTTATCTGGCAAATGCCTGTCATTAATATAACGGTCGGATAATTCAGCAGCCACACGCAAAGCATCGGCTGAATAAGTGACGTCATGATGTTCTTCAAAACGTGATTTCAGACCTTTTAAAATTAAAATAGTGTCTGCTACCGACGGTTCCAGTACATCAACTTTCTGAAAACGCCGCGCTAACGCATGATCTTTCTCAAAAACACTGCGGTATTCCTGATAGGTCGTAGAACCTATGCAGCGCAACTGACCAGAAGCCAGCGCCGGCTTAAGTAGGTTAGAGGCATCCATCACGCCACCTGAAGCCGATCCAGCACCGATAATAGTATGAATTTCATCAATAAACAGAATGGCATCGGGTTCTTTTTTAAGTTGATTTATTAATCCTTTCAGGCGTTTTTCAAAGTCACCACGATATTTTGTACCCGCAACCAATGCGCCCAAATCCAATGAATAAATAATGCTTTTCATCAGAACATCAGGCACGTTTTCTTCAACAATTTTTTTCGCCAAGCCTTCTGCAATCGCTGTTTTACCCACACCGGCTTCACCAACCAATAACGGGTTGTTTTTGCGACGACGACAAAGTGTCTGTATGGTGCGTTCGAGTTCTAGCTCGCGTCCGATCAATGGATCAATTCTGCCACGCAAAGCCTCTTCATTAAGATTAGTCGCGTATTTTTCCAATGGACTGCCTGCATCAGTCTCAGGATTACCTGTTTCTGACGAGCGCTCATTTGAGGATTCATCGTCCTGATCGGTTTTTGAAATACCATGCGCCAAATAATTCACGACATCGAGCCTTGATATATCCTGCTTGTTTAATAGATAAACCGCATGAGAATCCTGTTCACTAAACAATGCAACAAACAAATTAGCCCCGGTAACTTCTTTTTTATCAGATGCCTGGACGTGAAAAACAGCGCGTTGCAGTACACGTTGAAAGCCCAGTGTAGGCTGAGTTTCACGATGAATACCTTGGGGAATTAACGACATTGTTTCATCAATAAATTGCGTTAACTGTCCGCGTAGGAGCTTAATATTGCAACAGCAGGCTTTCATTACCGCTTCTGCGGCGGCATTATCAAGTAACGCCAGTAACAAATGTTCAACAGTAATAAACTCATGACGTTTATCATGGGCATTTTTAAAGGCAGTATTTAAAGTAACTTCAAGTTCTTTGCTTAACATAAACGCTCCACTTACACGACTTCCATTGAGCACAACAAAGGATGTTGATGCTCGCGAGAATACTCATTGACAATAACTACTTTGGTTTCGGCGACATCTTTAGTGTATGTACCGCAAACACCTACGCCTTGTGTATGTATTTGCAGCATGATTTGAGTTGCCAACTCTTCGGACATAGCGAAAAAATCAATTAACACCTCTATTACAAAATCCATCGGCGTAAAATCATCGTTTAACAAGATGACTTTATATAAAGGCGGTCTTTTTAGCTTTGGTTCGACGCCTTGGACAGCTAGGTCATCATCATTATCTTCAAGCGGATCAAAATCGGACATAGTAACTCATAGAAAAGACTTCAAGTGCATTAACATAATGCTAATAGTTATGTATTTCAAGCCTAGGTAAATAACAAAATATCACGATATTCCATTCTGTCCATGTTATGCAATTCTTTGTCAGCATAATATACTTAATTCAAGTAATATAGCCGGTTTTATCAAAACTTGGATTCATTTAATGGTCTGGAAACCACACGTTACCGTTGCCGCTATTATTGAGCGAGATAAGCGTTTTTTGCTAGTTGAAGAAGAAACACCTCGCGGCTTGCAATTCAACCAGCCTGCCGGACACTTTGAAAAAGACGAAGATTTAATTGCCGCCGTCAAACGTGAAGTATACGAAGAAACCGCTTGGCAATTTGAACCCGACTATATTACCTCGATACAATTGTGGCGAAAAAGCCCTGAGCACCCTACTTTTTTGAGAGTTTGTTTTGCAGGCACCTGCCATAGCTTTAATCCAAACCAAGCGCTAGATGACGGCATCGTCGCTACACACTGGCTAACGCGTGATGAAATTGCGCTACAACAAGCACGCCTGCGCAGTCCATTGGTATTGATCGGTATCGATGAATACCTCGATGGACAACGCCACCCTTTATCATTACTAAAATCATTTCTCGATCTTGACTATGCGTAAAAACATAATCGTCGGCATGTCTGGCGGCGTTGA
>CANNKH010000041.1 GCA_947504985.1 Methylococcaceae bacterium
AAAATAACCCATGAAAAAATTACAACAAAACCTTATCTGGCTACTGATTGCCATCATAGGCGCTTCTGCGGTCGGTGGAATAGCTTTAACGCGTGGAGAATCTATTAATGCGTTGTGGTTTATTACTGCCGCACTTTGTATTTATGCCATAGCTTTCCGTTTTTATGCGACATGGATTGCTACCACTGTTTTGATGGTTGATGAAACCCGGGCAACACCTGCGGAGCGGCTTAATAACGGTCATGACTTTGCCCCAACCCATCGCTGGATAGTCTTCGGTCATCATTTTGCCGCCATAGCAGGGCCGGGGCCTTTGGTTGGACCAACATTGGCTGCACAGTTTGGTTATTTGCCGGGGACGTTGTGGATTTTGTTCGGTGCGGTTTTAGGTGGCTGCGTACAGGATATGGTGACGCTATTTTTGTCGACGCGGCGTGATGCGAAAAGCCTTGGGCAAATGGCGCGTGATGAGTTAGGTGACTTGGGCGGTACGGCGGCGTTAATCGCCACTTTTTCGATCATGATTATTCTGATCGCCGTATTGGGTTTAGTGGTTGTAAATGCCATGAAGCATAGCCCGTGGGCGACTTTTACCGTGTCTGCAACGATTCCGATTGCAATTATTGTCGGCTTTTATATGCGACATTTCCGTCCTGGGCAAGTGCTTGAAGCCTCTGCCTTAGGCGTCATCCTGCTGTTGCTGGCGGTAGTTGCTGGCGGTTGGGTAGATCATCATGAAACCTTACGGGTTTGGTTTGATCACGAAGGTTTGACCTTGGCGTGGTGGGTGATGGCTTACGGGTTTGCCGCCGCTATTTTGCCCGTTTGGATGTTGTTGGCGCCACGTGATTATTTATCAACCTACATGAAACTGGGCACCATAACCTTACTTGCTATTGCGATAATTTTGTTGCAGCCCGAAGTAAAAATGCCGGCGGTTACGCAATTTATAGACGGCACGGGGCCTATTTTTGGCGGAAAACTGTTCCCGTTTGTATTTATCACGATTGCTTGTGGCGCGATTTCGGGTTTTCATGCGCTAGTGGCTTCGGGTACGACACCAAAACTTTTATCCAATGAGCGTGATATACGCCTGATAGGTTATGGCGCTATGGTGCTGGAATCTTTTGTTGCGGTCATGGCAATGATAGCGGCAACGGTACTTGATCCGGGGGTATTTTTTGCCATCAACAGTTCGGCGGGCGTGGTTGGCAAAGATGCGGTTGAGGCAGCGGCAAAGATATCATCCTGGGGTTATCCGGTGACGGCGCTACAAATGCAGGTTTTAGCCCAGCAAATGGGTGAAGCGACGCTGTTTGCCCGTACCGGCGGTGCGCCCTCGCTTGCGGTCGGGATGGCGAGTATTTTTGGTAGTGCGTTTGGTGAAAGTCTATTGGCGATGTGGTATCACTTTGCCATTATGTTTGAAGCGATTTTTATTTTGACAACACTAGATGCTGGCACTAGGGTCGGGCGATTTATGTTGCAAGATATGCTGGGCAATTTTTGGCCCAAAATGGCGGAAACTTCATGGACGCCATCGGTGCTTTTGAGTAGTGCGTTGGTGGTGTCAGGTTGGGGTTATTTTTTGTACATCGGCGTGATAGACCCTAACGGTGGCGTTAATATTTTGTGGCCGTTATTTGGTATCGCTAATCAGATGTTAGCCGCGATTGCCTTGTCGGTAGCAACCGGTATTTTGGTTAAATCCGCTAAGTTTAGATACGCTTGGGTGACTGGCGTGCCGTTGCTGTGGCTTATCATTATTACCAGTACTGCCGCGTGGCAGAAACTAACCAGTGCCGATACGCGCATTGGTTTTTTTGCAGCGGCTGATGACCTTGCGGGTAAGCTTGCCGCCGGTTTATTACCCGCAGAAAAAGCAGTGATTGCGCCGCAACTTATTTTTAATCTGCATCTTGATGCTTATATCACGCTGGCGTTTGTGAGTCTGTTATGGCTAATCGTCATTGATATGTTACGGGTATGTACTCGCTATTTGGCTGGAAAATCCATTCCTCCACTGACAGAATCACCGCACAGTCCGAGCCGTTTAGTCGAAGATTGGGTGAGGGATTGATGCAGGCTAAATTTAAAGCGTTTTGGCGCGGTATACGCCAGTTATCGGGTGATGATGCGTATGAGCGATATTTACAGCATTACGCCGAGCAGCATCAAGCAGACAGCGTGGCGCCGTTGAGTAAATCGGCATTTTTTAAAAAATGGCAGGATGGTTTGTGGCAGGGTGTCCGGCGGTGTTGTTAGTCGTGTGTTGGCTAAGCGGACTCGAAGTAAATTCCGCTCAGTCAACAGTTATTTTTTACGCGAGTTGAGTTGACGTTGACAACACTGTCGTTAGCTTTCTTGGCTAACCGTTGCTTTTAAAGCATGAATCACTTGGCCAGCCTGTAAGGTATGGGTTACTCGGCCTTTCATAGTTTGCCCCCAAAATGGCGTATTGACGCCCCGGCTTTTCCAGTTGTCTGCGTTGACTTGCCATTCCAGTTCCGGGTCGAAAATGCAGACATCTGCGGGGAGACCTGGTGTTAAAGCGCCACTCTCTAGGCGAAGTATCCGCGCCGGATTTTGGCTGAGTGCCGCGATACCTTGTTCCATCGTTATCGCGTGCTTGGTTACCAATTTGAGCATTAAGGGTAATAGGGTTTCCAATGCTGAAATACCCGGTTCTGTTTCAGGAAATGCGCCCAGTTTGGCATCTATATCGTGCGGTTGATGGTCAGAACAAATGCAGTGTAGCGTTCCACTAGCCAGTCCTTGTCTTAAATAGTGTTTATCTGCTTCGGTGCGTAATGGGGGGAGGACATGATAGGCACTGTCAAACGGCACCATGTCATTTTCAGTCAGATGCAATTGATGGATAGCGACATCGGCACTGACATCCATACCGTATTTCATCGCCTGATGTATTTTAATCACTGAACGCTTGCAGCTAATTTGTCCAAAATGGACACGGCAACCGGTTAATTCAGCCAGTTCCAGACATTGATCGAGGGCTATTGTTTCAGCGGCTTCTGGAATACTCGGCAAGCCATAGCGGGTGGCGACGGCGCCTTCATGCGCACAACCGTTATTGCCCAGCCAGTAATCGTTAGGTCTAAACATTAACAGTAAGTCATGGCTTGCGGCATATTCCATTGCTCGCCTTAAAATCAGTAGATTTTTGATCGGTTGATTGGCATTGCCAACCGCAATACAACCCGCCTGTTTTAGCGATAGCATTGAGCTTAATTCAGTGCCTTCCAGTTTTTGGGTGAGTGCGGCTATCGGATAAATTTGCGGATAATTGGCTTTGCCTGCCAGTTCTCTGATGAGTTCGGCAACGGCAGCGGTATCGATGACGGGTTTGGTATCAGGATGCAGGCACATCGTGGTAACGCCGGCGCTGGCTGCGGCTAGCGTTTCACTTTTGAAGGTGGCTTTGCGGCTGTGCCCAGGTTCGCGTAAACGGGTGCTTAAATCGATAAAGCCCGGGCAAACAATCTGGTTTTTGGCATCAATGACTTGATTGGCTTTAAAACCTGCGGGTTCATTATCAATAGCGTTTATTTTGCCATTGACAATGTAAAGTGAACCGATTTGGTTGATGTCATTGGCAGGATCAATAATCTGGCCATTTTTAATCAGTAGGTTGCTCATTGCATACCGCCCTGTGGCTGCATTGCCATCGACATAATTGCCATGCGTACCGCGATGCCGTTACTGACCTGTTTAAGTATTACTGATTGCGAGCCGTCAGCGACGCTGGATTCAATTTCAACGCCGCGATTGATCGGCCCAGGGTGCATCACAATCGCATCAGGCTTGGCAATTTTTAGTTTGCTTTCAGTAAGCCCGAAGCATTTGAAATATTCGCTCTCGCTGGGTAATAACGCCGAAGTCATGCGTTCTTTTTGCAAGCGCAGCATGATGATGACATCAATATCTTTAAGCCCTTCGTTCAAATTATGGCAGACGTTGACACCCAGTGTTTCGACGTGTGCCGGTAATAAGGTTTTGGGGGCAATGACTCTAATCTCTGCAGCGCCCAAGGTATTTAATGCCTGAATCTGCGAGCGAGCCACCCGTGAATGCAAAATATCGCCAATAATGGCGACGCGCAAAGCGGTAAAGTCTTTTTTGATTTGTCGTATCGTAAACATGTCCAGCATGGCTTGGGTGGGATGGGCATGTTGCCCGTCGCCGGCATTGATGACGCTGATATGCGGCGCAGTATGGCGGGCGATAAAATGTGCCGCGCCGCTGATGCCGTGGCGCACGACAAACATATCGACAAACATGGCTTCCAGATTGCGTATGGTATCAAGCAGACTTTCGCCTTTTGAGGTTGATGAAGTGGAGATGCTCATGCTTAAGACGTCGGCGGATAGCCGTTTGGCTGCGAGTTCGAAAGTAGTACGGGTGCGGGTGCTATTTTCAAAAAAAAGATTAACGATCGTTTTACCGCGCAGTAAGGGAACTTTTTTTATTTGCTGGTCGGTCATGCCGACAAATGATTCCGCCGTGTCGAGAATTTCGGTCAACAGCGTTTTGCCAAGACCTTCAATCGTTATAAAATGTTTCAGTTTGCCTTCTGCGTTTAGCTGCAAATTATCAATTGCTTTAGTCATGGCGTATCGGGGGAAGTTTCCAAGTGAATGGCGAGCGGCTTAGGGCCGGTTAATTTGATGCGCTGGTTGGCGGTTAAGATCATGCGAGTTCCGACACAATCCGGTGCGATGGGGATGTGTTTGCCGTTACGCTCAATCAATACGGCTAATATCACCTGATTGGGGCGACCATAATCAAAGATTTCGTTTAGCGCAGCGCGAACAGTGCGCCCGGTATAAAAAACATCATCAATCAGGATGATGTCACGACCTTCAATATGTGCAGGTATGCAACTGGGTTTGACATCGGGATGCACGCCGATCTGTGAAAAATCATCTCGATAAAAAGAAATGTCGAGTAAACCTAAAGGCTCGCTAAGTGCAAGTCGTTTGTGCATTTGTTCGGCAATCCACACGCCACCGGTGCGGATGCCGATCATCAGTGGGTTGAGCAGTTTTCTTTGGATAATAAGCTGTTGCAGTTCAGCTTCCAGATTGTTTAATAAGCTATTAATTTCTAACACTGATGTCCTTTTTAGGGTTATTAAGCCAAGTTTGTAAAATTAACTGAGCGGCCAGTTGGTCTTGTACCGCCCAGAGTTTGGTCGCATTGACGCTGACTTCATCAAATAATAATTGCTTGGCTTCGAAGGTTGTTAGGGTTTCGTCTTGTTGGTAAACAGGCAATTGATAACGACCTTCCAGTTGGCGACAAAACTTTAACATGCGCGGCGTGACCGGATTATCGGTGCCATCATCCTGTCTGGAAATACCAACAACTAAACCGATAGGCTGCCATTCTTGTATTAATTTGCTGATGCCTTGCCAGTCGGGAGCCTGATTAATTGATTTCAGGGTTTGTAAAGCACTTGCCGAGGTCGTCATTGTTTGCCCGACGGCAATCCCTATCTTTTTAGTCCCAAAATCAAAGCCAAGATAGGTGTCGCCGTCTATTTTTCGCGATAGCGGGTCGCGCTTATCCATGACCGGCAGGTGTGGTCAATTTGTTAATATCAATGCCGATTTGACCGGCTGCGGCGCTCCAGCGCTTGTTAATCGGGGTGTCGAATAAGACTTGACTGCCATAAGGGGTGGTTAGCCAAGCATTGGCGATCATTTCCTTTTCTAATTGCCCTTCGCCCCAACCGGCATAACCTAAGGCCACGAGATAATGTTTGGGACCTTCACCCACGGCAATGGCTTCCAGCACATCACGCGATGTTGTCAGCGAAATGTCATCTGAAACAACCATTGTCGCATGCCAGTCGCCACAAGGTGAGTGCAGCACGAAACCGCGCTCCTGCTGTACTGGACCACCTGAAAAAACAGGGGTTTCGGCGGCGGCTAATGATTTTATCGGTATATTCATTTGGGTAAATATTTCACCGAGTTTCATGTTTACTGGTTTGTTGATGACAATGCCTAATGCGCCGTCTTTATTGTGCTGGCAGAGAAAGGTGACGGTATGGGAAAACACCGGATCTGCTAGGCTGGGCATGGCAATAACAAACTGATTATTGAGGTAAGTGGCTTCATTCATAAGGCGTGGTATCAAAATTTATTTTGCAGTCATTGATTCATCAGAAAATTTCCATACTCTGCTGATTCCCAAAATTTTAGGGTTAAGTTCTTTTAGTAAATCCAAGGGTAAAGGGGCAAACGGGGCACTCATTCTAACAATGCGTTTAGCCGCGTCATCAAGCCCCTGATTACCTGATGAGCGTTTGATAATAATATCGTGTAGGCTGCCATCTGCATTGATGGTGACATCCATTGTTAAGCTGCCCGAAAAATTTTTCTTGGCAGCCGCTTCTGGATAATTAAGATTACCTATCCGTTCTATCTTGCTTTCCCAATCTTTTAAATATTGGGCGGCAACGTATTTATGAGCGCTGACTTCTGAGACAAATTTGATGGGGCTGGTTTCACTGCTTTGCTGGTTCTGTCTGATTTCTGTGCCCAATTGCATCAGCTGCTGTTGAAGTGTTTCTGCTGATAAATGCGGACGTTCTTCCTGACCATCAACCCTAGCGGGTTTGCGTGTAGCCAGCACTTTTTGCTCGGCTTTGGCGCGGGTAATCATTTTATGCGCTGCTTTTGGAGCGCTTTCTTCCTGTGCCTGTTTTTTAATTTGTTTTATTCCGCTATTGCCGTTACTGGGTAGTTTTTGTGCAGGCAATTGCGGATCTTTGTTTTTTTCACCAGCGCCCACTTGATTGTCGGGCGCTAAAAATTTTGCTTCTTTAGGGGCATTTTTTGCAGGGGTATTAACTAGCGTAACCTCAATAGATCGGCTAACTTTGACCGGGTTGGGTGCGGTGAAATTAATACCTAAAATAACAACCACATGAGCAATCACCGCTACCAATAAAGCGATCAGTAATGAATCGTTATTTGACAGCGTGGTGGCGGGAATAAATTTGCTTTGATCGGTCATTGCAAAGTGGTTTCAATATGATCCATTAACTGCCCGCAAATATTAAGTCCAAATTGCTTGTCCAATTCCTGAACGCAGGTTGGGCTGGTGACGTTAATTTCGGTTAGTTTATCACCGATGACATCTAGCCCGACAAAGACCAGTCCCTTGTCGCGTAACGTAGGGCCGACCTGATTTGCTATCCAGCGATCCCGGTCTGTTAATGGACGACCTTCGGCACGACCGCCTGCTGCCAAATTACCACGTGTTTCACCCTCAGCAGGAATGCGTGCCAGACAAAAAGGGATGGGTTCGCCATTAATCACTAAAATGCGTTTATCGCCGTCTTTGATTTCGGGCAGATATTTTTGTGCCATCACATAGCGGCTGTTGTATTGGGTCATGGTTTCTAAAATAACGCTGAGATTGGGGTCGTTGTGGCGACAATGAAAAATAGAGATGCCGCCCATGCCATCGAGTGGTTTTAAGATAATTTCGCCTTGTTCCTGTAAGAAATGTCTGATTCTGGAAGGTTCGCGGGCAACCAGTGTTTCTGCACAGCATTCTGAAAACCACGCCGTAAATAATTTTTCATTGGCATCGCGTAGTGATTGGGGCTTGTTGACAACGTAAACCCCTCTACTTTCTGCGCGTTCCAGTAAATAGGTAGCATAAATATATTCTTGGTCAAAAGGGGGGTCTTTGCGCATCATGATGACATCAAGCTCATCTAGCGGGATGTCCTGCGCGGTAATAAACTCGTGCCACTGCTGTGCATCACGCTGAACCTTGAGGGTTCGAGTTCTGGCAAAGGCGCGACCGTTTCTCATATACAAGTCATTAAGCTCCATATAATGCAGTTCCCAGCCTCGGGCATAGGCTTCAAGTAACATGGCAAAACTGGTGTCTTTTTTTATGTTGATATTGGTTATGGAATCCATAACCATACCGAGTTTAATAAGCATTATGTGTCCTTCTGATAGTCATGAACGGGGTTCATTTTATAGATAGTCATTTACCTTGAAAAGAATTTTTGGTATAAAGCTGGGCTATTTTGAATTTCGGCAAATCGTTAAGAGGTTAATTATGTCCAGAGTCTGTCAAGTCACCGGTAAACACCCAGTTGTGGGTAACAACGTATCACATGCTAACAACAGAACCAAAAGACGTTTCCTTCCTAATCTGCAAAATCACAGATTTTGGGTAGAAAGTGAAAATCGTTGGGTTCGCCTTAGAATTTCAACTAAGGGAATGCGTATTATTGATAAAAAAGGTATTGACGTCGTGTTGGCGGATATGCGTAAAAATGGCTTTAAAGCTTAAGAGGATAAAAAATGCGCGATAAAATTAAATTGGTTTCGACTGAAGGCACGGGTCACTTCTACACCACGACAAAAAATAAGAAAACGATGCCTGAGAAAATGGAGATTAAAAAATTTGATCCTGTTGTTCGTAAGCACGTCATTTATAAAGAAGCAAAAATCAAGTAATCAATAAATCTGATCCAAGGGTTGGCCTTTCCTTGTGCCTACCCTTTATCCTGCCGTTTTGTGGCGTACCATAGACGCTATTAGCTTCTATCGGTTAGTCTCTCATCCCCTTATTTTTCCAGCTTTAGTCCGGTTTCTGGAGTAAGAATGAAAAATCTAAGCATCAAAATAAAATTAATTATCTTCGTCTTCTTTGCGTCAATGGCTTTGATTGGCGTTGGCTTAGTTGGTAGTTATGGTATCCAGAAAACTTCCGAGTCACTGAATTTAATAGGTAATACCCGTTTACCTTCAATTATAGGTCTGGGCATCATCACCGAGGGTCAAATTTCAATACGGCTTGCTAATCGGGATATGATGCTGCATCAAAATAACTACGGCGCTCAACAAAAATTTGTCGATATTCTAAAAAATAAGCAGACCATTATGGCGCGTCTTGGCAAGGGCTTGGCAATTTATAGCGCTCAGCCCAAAGAACCTGAAGAAGCGCAAGTATGGCGTGCTTTTGTTCCGGCATGGGAGGAATGGAAACAAAGTCAGGAAGAGGTTAATGTTACTATTGAAGCATTGTCGAAAAATCAGGGTGAGGAAAGGCAGCAGCAATTATTCTCTGATTATTTCAAACAATTAGAGTTACGAAAAAACCAAGCGGCTGATACCAAAAAATTGCTTGATAAGCTCGTTGAGCTTAATCAGAACTATGCTCAGAACGATAATAAAATCGCTCAGGATTCGGCCGGCAAGGTACAGTTACTGATGCTGATAACGGGGTTGGTTGCCGTTATGCTGCTACTTTTGTTAAGTATTGGCTTGATTCGCTCAATTTTGAGGCCGTTGGCTTTCAGTGTCGAGGTTGTACAGAAAATTGCTGACGGCGATTTAACTAGCGTCATTAATGTGGATAGTCAATCTGAAACGGGTCAGCTTTTATCTGCTATGCAAACCCTGCAAAGCGCATTGAAAAATGTGGTTGCTGATATTGAAAGGAATGTCGGGGCGGCAGTTAAGGGTGATTTTAGTCAACAGGTTGATCTTAACGCTCATAAAGGTTACGCCAAAGATTTAGGTGCGGCGTTGAATAAATTGTCAGCGACGACTAGCGATGGGCTCAATGATGTTACCCGTGTTGCCGATGCACTGGCGGTAGGTGATCTTAGTCAGCGCATCACCAAAGATTATCCGGGTGTCTTTGGACAGATGAAAAACAGTATAAATTTTACAGTGGATGCTTTAGCGTCAATGATAGACGATATTCAAACGGTTGTTGATGCTGCTGCTAATCGAGGTGATTTTGCTATCAAAATCGATGTGAGTGGTAAAACGGGTTATCGTCTGACCTTGTTCGAAGGCTTTAATCAACTTTCCGATGTTACCGAGACTGGGTTAAATGACATATTGCGGGTTTCTGGTGCCCTCTCCAAAGGCGATCTGACACAAATCATAACCAGAGATTATCCCGGTATTTTTGGACAAGTAAAAGTCAGCATGAATATCACGGTAGAAAATCTTAAAACCCTGGTGTCTGAAATTAAAGCGTCTACTGACACTATTAATGTTGCCTCTAAAGAAATTGCGGCGGGCAATAATGATTTATCACATCGTACCGAAGAGCAGGCGGCCAGTTTGCAGCAAACTGCAGCCAGTATGGAAGAACTGACAAGCACTGTTCAAGCTAATACCATTAGCGCAAAGCAGGCTAGTCAACAGGCGTTAGGTGCTTCCGATGTGGCAGGTAAAGGGGTTGCCGTTGTCAAAAAAGTCATTGCCACAATGAATGACATTAACCAGTCGTCACATAAAATTGCGGATATTATTTCCGTTATTGATAGTATTGCTTTTCAAACTAATATTCTTGCGCTTAATGCCGCTGTTGAAGCGGCGCGAGCAGGTGAACAGGGGCGTGGATTTGCGGTGGTAGCAGGTGAGGTACGTAATCTTGCACAACGTGCTGCTGCTGCAGCAAAAGAAATCAAAAATCTGATTAATGATTCTGAAGACAAAGTGGAAGATGGCAGTAAATTAGTTGCTCAAGCCGGATATACCATGCAAGAAATTGTTGATGCTATCCAGCAGGTTACGGCGATTATGTCTGAAATTTCTGCCGCTTCTGTTGAACAAAGCAGCGGTATTGCACAAGTTAATCAAGCAGTCGCTCAGATGGATGACGTTACCCAACAGAATGCGGCATTAGTAGAGCAGGCCGCCGCCGCCGCCGAATCGATGGCAGAACAAGCCCAAAATCTGTCAGCTGCCGTGGATGTTTTTAAAATAAGTGCGAATCAACAGACACTTGTTGCGGTGTCTCGTGACAAACCAATATTACCGGTAAAAATAGAGACTTATAAAGGTAAAGATACTGGCTCAGCTAAGCAAACGCTACAATTAGCTGAAAGTGATGAATGGGAGGAATTTTAACTGCCGGTCATCAGACTGGGGTTGCAGGGCTGGAATAGCTCCTTAGAAGGGTAAGCTATACGTTATACCGTCATTAGGCTCACTGTCCAAAGTTACAGCTGTTTCAATGTCGGTTAGGAGCGCGTACGACGCACTCGGCAACATGATGACTGCCAGTCCTCAAAGGACTGGCAGTCATGGCATCCTAACTTGGCCTGAAAACGCTGTAAGCTATTCGCTTCGGCTTCGCTCAGCGAACAACTTAACTTTGGGCAGTGAGCCTTTACCTGCCATCTTTTAAATGTGCAATAGTACTGTTTTTGTATTTCACAACCCATTAACATGATTCATGTAGAACACGCGCTTACTCCCACTTCTTTCTATGGTTATTTATGAACGCGTTAACACATACCACCAAGGAAAAGGAACTATTCAATTCAGAGATACAGCGCGAATATATTAATACCGCGCTCAGCCAAAACCAATCCTCTACCGTTAAACAGTTAATGCACTATGTTGCGCCTATTCAAGTCCAGCAGCGCTGTCTTGATGTTTTAACTATTTTTATCGAAAACACTGCGCTTTTTAGCGTACCAATCATCGATGAGCAAAATATCCCGGTGGGATTAATTGACCGTGGACGCTTAACCGAAATCTTTTTTAAGCCTTTTGCCCGGGATTTGTATCATAAAAAACTGATCGGTGAAATTATGACTACCGACCCAGTAATTGTTGACATTAACACCAGCATTGACGATCTTGCCAATATCACCATTAACGCCGGCATGAGGCACATGGCTGATGGCTTTATCATTGTTGAAAGTTGTGTCTACGTTGGTATGGCAACAGGCCATAAATTACTGGAAGAAATTACGCAACGTAAGCAGCAAGAACTCTATTTTCTTGCACATTATGATCAGCTGACCGGCGTACCTAATCGGTTATTGTTTAAAGACCGATTATTGCAAGCGTGCCGCCAGGCAAAACGAAGCAATCAACCGTTTGCGTTGATTTTTGTCGATCTTGATCGTTTTAAGCAAATTAATGACACATTAGGACATAGTTTTGGTGATCAATTATTAATTAATTTTGCAACACGTTTATCCTCTAGCATAAGAGAGAGTGATACCGTAGCGCGTTTAGGAGGGGATGAATTTGTTATTATTTTGCAGAATCTGGCACATGTCGAACATGCAGAAAAAGTCGCCTCGACCATCGTCGATACGATCAGACAGCCCATGCTGATTTTTGAGCGTGAAATTCAGATAACGGCAAGTTTAGGGGTGGCGTTGTTTCCCAAACATGATGATACGGTTGATGGCTTGATTAAAAAAGCCGATGCCGCTATGTACGATGTTAAGGAAAATGGGCGTAACGGTTATGCCATTTATTCTGAAAGCTACGATCATTGCCAGATTGACCGGTCGATTGAAACAGAACTCGGAATGGCGCTAAATAACCATGAATTTTCGTTGTTTTACCAACCGCAAATTAATCTCGCAAGCCATCAGCTGATGGGTGTGGAAGCATTATTACGCTGGCATCATCCAAAACGCGGCGCCATACCACCTGCCACATTTATTCCGATTGCTGAAGAATCCGGGTTGATCGTTGCTATCGGTGAATGGGTATTGCATGAGGCTTGTCGGCAACATGCGGAATGGATTAAACAAGGCTTGCCGCATTTGCGCATTGCTGTAAATGTTTCTGATATTCAGTTTCGCCGGAAAGATTTTTGTACCCGCGTCGAAAAAATCATCCAGGATACCGGTATAGATCCGAAATATATCGAACTGGAGCTCACCGAAAGCGTAGTGATGACCGACCCTTTACAAACGGTGATAACATTGAACGAGCTTAGGTTGCTAGGCATTAAGTTGGCGATCGATGATTTTGGTACAGGACATTCAAGTTTGAGCTATCTGACGCGATTGCCAGTAGACAAAATAAAAATTGATCAATCCTTTATACGCAATATTCAGGATAATCCAGCGAATGAAGTGATTGTGCGGGCAATCATTGCTATGGGCGGCAGTTTAGGCCTGGAAATGATTGCAGAGGGCGTGGAAACCTTGGCGGAATTGGAATGTATTAAGCGTCATCATTGTCAGGAAGTACAGGGCTATTATTTTTCCGTACCCATGCCTGCTGAAAAATTTCAAGATTGGCATCATAATCTTATGAAACATTAATTTTATCGTTTCGCGCGTTTTTTCACTGTTAACAACATAATTTCATTCACATTAAACGACATGACACATTTTAACCTTACCGCAATTTCCCCTATCGACGGTCGTTACGCTGATAAAGTTAATGCCTTGCGCCCTATTTTCAGCGAATACGGGCTGATACGTTTTCGGGTGCTGGTAGAAGTACGCTGGTTACAAGCCTTGGCAAATCACCCCTTCATTACCGAAATCAGTCCTTTTAGTGATTCTGCAAACCAGTTATTAAACGCGATTATCGATGGATTTTCAGAAACGGATGCCCAACGGGTTAAAGACATTGAGAAAACGACTAATCACGATGTTAAAGCGGTTGAATATCTACTGAAAGAAAAAATTGCCGATTGTAACGAGCTGCAACAGGTGAGTGAATTTATTCATTTTGCCTGTACTTCAGAAGACATCAACAATTTAGCTTATGCGTTGATGCTCAAAGAGGGTCGCGAAATAATTATGGCGCAAATAAGTGACTGCATCGCCGCTATTAAAAATATTGCTGGCGACACGGCTGACCAACCGATGCTGGCGCGTACGCATGGTCAATCAGCCACTCCAACAACCGTCGGCAAGGAATTTGCCAACGTTGCGGCCAGAATGCAACGTCAACAAATGCAACTGGAGGCGGTCTCGTTGCTAGGCAAAATCAACGGTGCAGTGGGTAACTATAACGCCCATAGCGTGGCGTATCCCGACGTGGATTGGGCTTTATTTGCGAAAAACTTTGTTGAATCATTAGGTTTACAATTTAACCCTTACACGACACAAATTGAGCCACACGACTATATTGCTGAATATTTCCACGCACTGGCGCGTTTTAACACCATTCTGCTGGATTTTGATCGTGACCTCTGGGGTTATATTTCATTAGGTTATTTCAAACAAAAAACGGTTGCTGGTGAAGTGGGCTCATCAACGATGCCGCACAAAGTCAATCCGATTGATTTTGAAAATTCCGAAGGTAATTTAGGTTTAGCTAATGCGTTGTTTGGTTTTTTAGCAGAAAAATTGCCAGTGTCGCGTTGGCAACGTGATCTGACAGATTCCACCGTACTTAGAAATATTGGCGTCGGTATTGCGCACACCAGCATTGCCATCCAGGCGAGTTTAAAAGGGATTTCAAAATTGCAGATTAATAGTGAAGCGATTGAAGCGGATCTTAACGCTAACTGGGAAGTTTTAGCAGAACCGATACAGACGGTCATGCGACGTTACGGTATTGAAAAACCGTATGAAAAACTAAAAGAGCTGACGCGTGGACAGCGCATTACACCTGAACAAATGCGTGACTTTATAGAAAAACTTGAGCTTCCTGCTGAGGCTAAAGTCGCATTAATCGAGCTTACTCCGCGCAGTTACATCGGTTATGCTCAAAAGCTGGCTGGGGATATTTAGAAGGTAAGAATAAATACGATACCTCTCGGCAGTCATGGTATCTGTGGGGGTGTGATTAAAAGTGTGGGGATTCTGTAAAATACCGTTATTTAACTTGACTTAGCCCATGGACACAAACAAAGATCAGCTTTTTATCAGCCGCCTTAACCAACACC
>CANNKH010000042.1 GCA_947504985.1 Methylococcaceae bacterium
CATCAGATGCTCTTCAATATCTTTCTTGTAATCAAACTGTTTGGCAGTCAAATAACCTATCGATGAGTCTTTACTATTTAGCAAGCGACCTTTTTGATCAACCACCGTGACTTGTTCCGCTTCAAGCTGGGGAACGCTGGAAGCGACCAAATGAATAATGGATTCAATTTGACCTTTATCCAATGATCTGCCTTGATAAAGATTAACGACGACAGAGGCGCTGGGTTTTTTGCGTTCGCGGATAAATACCGATTGCACAGGCAGAGCAAGCAACACTCGAGCTGATTTTACGCTCTGAATGGCCATGATGGTTTGGGCAATCTCACCTTCCAAGGCGCGTTGAAAACGCATGAGCTCGACACTTTTACTGGTACCTATGCTCTGATCTTTATCCAGTAATTCATAACCTGTGCTTTTGCTTCTGGGTAAGCCTTGCCCAGCCAGTTTTAGCTTGATGTCGTTGACTTTATCAGTAGGCACCATAATGATGCCCGTGCCGGATTCTACTTTATAGCCAATATCCTGGGTGTCCAGATATTCAATAATGTCGGTAGTATCTTGCGGGGCAATTTCTGCATACAAACGGACATAAGAAGGCGTATCAGACCACAGGACAATGGCAACCCCAATAGCAACGCTAAGCGCCAGGACAAGCATCAGCCCAAGCTGACGGGCAATGGTGAGTCCAGCCAAACCTTTAAGCGCAGGATGAAGTTCTTGTTCAGTGACCAATGCCTGCTGAACCCCTGCTATGATTGAGTTGGAGTTATTACTTTCTTGTTCACTCATGGTCTAATCACTGCTTGGCCTTATTCCGTTTACCGAGTTACATCGGCATATTCATAACATCTTGATAGGCTTCAACCAATTTGTTTCTGGTTTGTAACATGGCTTGAAATGAAACGCCTGCTTTTTGGGTTGACACCATGACTTCTGCAAGGCTGATATTGGGCTCGCCAGTCTCAAAGGCCGTCGTCATTTTTCCGGCACTTTGTTGAAGTGTATTGACGGAATCAATAGATTGTTTAAGTAACGCGCCAAAATCAGTACCGCTTGTTACCGCTGGCGTTGGAGTTGAACTGCCCGCTGCAACTGACATTGCTCGCATCTGGGCTAGCATCAGGTTTACATTCATGTCGCTCATGGCTTTGCTCTCAATTCGTATTTTTAAGAATTGAAAGCAGGATTAATGCCACTCTTTTAAGCTATTGTAGGTATTTTTTTAACCGCTAAAAAACCGTTTCATCACCCTGATCATGTAATCGTGATCCAGTACACCGGCGCTCTCGCGGATACTGTGCATGGCCCACATTGGATTGCCAACATCAATAGAACGAATCCCTAATTTAGCTGAAGTAATCGGGCCTATGGTGCTGCCGCAAGGCAAATCGCAACGATGCGAGTATTTTTGATATGGCACACCGGCTTCTTCACACCAGTTGACAAACAAGGCTTCCGAGTGGCTTTCTGTGCTGTAGCGCTGACCGGCATTAACTTTTATCACGGGACCTTGGTTGACTAGCACTTTATGATCAGGATCGTAAGCTAAAGGGAAATTGGGTTGATAAGCATGTGCCATATCGGCGCTGATCTGGATACTTTTCGCTAAGCCCCGCGCATAATCTTGCCGATCTGTTGCGTGGGTAAGTGCAATGCGTTGCAGAATATCAGGAAGAAAACTGCCATCCGCCCCTTTCGTACTGGTACTGCCAATTTCTTCATGATCAAACAACGCACAGACCAACGTGCCATCCGCTGCCAATACCGAATTATCCAGCAACGCCGTTATTGCGGCATGGCAGGAGGCTAGATTATCCAGTTGGCTGTTGGCATAAAATTCATTTTCCGCACCCCAGAACGCGCCTTTCTGCGTGTCATAGACATTAAGTTCCCAAGATAATATTCGTGCGGCCTCGATACTGGATTGCGCTTGTAATAACGCGGCAAAATACGGCTGTGGCAGTTGTTCTTCAGACAAGCGCGTTAAAATTAATGGCAGTTCATTCTGCTTATGCAATTTTAAACCGTCATCGTTGACAGCGCGATTCATATGTATGGCAAGATTGGGCAATCTAAGCAATGGCTGATCAAAACGGATTAACCGGCTTTCAATGGCACCTTGATTATTTTTATAGCTGACACGTCCCGCCAAACTGAGATCGCGGTCGCTAAAGGTCGCCAAAATTGGACCGCCATAAACTTCAACGCCTAGCCGTAAAAAACCGTCCAGATAACTGGCACCGTTCGGTTTTACTCTAAGTCCTGGTGAATCGGTATGCGCACCAATAATTTTAAAGCCGGTATCAGCCAGCGGTTTTTGCCCCACAACAAAGGCGATAATGGATGAATCATCACGAATAACATAGTAACGCCCCCCTGCTTGCAGCGTCCACTGGTCGGTTTCGTGCAGACGGATAAAGGCAAAGGGGACAAGTTGGGCTTCGATACTATGAACGGCATGCCAAGGGCTAGGGCTGGCATCAATAAAATCAAGTAAATGTTGAACTTGTAATCGGTTTTTCATAAGGTTTCATTTAAATCCAAGGCCGCTGAATTAATGCAGTAACGCATTCCGGTTGGTGCTGGACCATCGGTAAAAACATGACCTAAATGGGCGTCGCAGGTTTGGCAAGTTACTTCAACGCGGCGCATACCGTGGCTGACATCCGCTTGTTCTGTTACGCTCTGGGCGGATAATACCGCCCAGAAACTCGGCCAGCCTGAGCCGGAGTCATATTTGGTTTCGGAAGAGAACAAGGCGTTACCGCAACAAACGCAATGATAAATTCCCGATTTTTTGCAGTCGGTGTATTTTCCGGTAAAGGGCGGTTCGGTACCTTTTAGGCGACAGATACTGAATTGCTCGGGGGTCAGCTTTTCATTTATTTCAGTGGCTTTGATATCAGTCATTGTTATGTCCAGGTATTCTAATGTTTGATGGTACGTTTTTAAGGGTATTTTCCAGGTCATTGACCGCCAATCATCGCTAATGCGACCGCTTCGGCAACCTTAATGCCATCAACGGCCGCAGAAAGAATGCCGCCAGCATAACCAGCACCTTCACCAGCGGGATAAAGTCCTTGCGTATTGATGCTTTGATAAAACGCATTGCGCTTAATGCGAACCGGTGAAGAGGTTCGCGTTTCGACACCGGTCAACAACGCATCATTCATCGTAAAGCCTTTAATTTTTTTGTCAAAAGCAGGTAACGCTTCGCGTATTGCATCTATCGCATAATTGGGTAATGCCGTTGCCAGATCGCCTAATTGAACACCGGGCGTATAAGAGGGTTGTACACTGCCCAATGCGCTAGACGGTTTATTATTAAGAAAATCACCCACTAATTGCCCCGGCGCTTGATAAGTGCCGCCCCCCAGTTCGAAGGCATGGGCTTCCAAGTGTCGTTGCAGAGCAATGCCCGCCAATGAATGTCCAGGGTAATCTTCCGGCGTAATACCCACCACGATACCGCTATTGGCGTTACGTTCATTGCGCGAGTATTGGCTCATGCCGTTAGTAACAACATGACCGATTTCAGAGGTAGCGGCGACCACCGTCCCGCCCGGACACATGCAAAAACTGTAAACCGTGCGACCGTTGCGGCAATGATGTACCAGCTTGTAATCGGCTGCTCCCAGTTTTGGATGACCGGCATGGCTACCGTAGCGGCACGCATCGATCAATGCTTGTGGATGTTCGATACGAAAGCCAATGGAAAATGCTTTGGCTTCGATATAAACGCCGCGTTCATACAACATATTAAAGGTATCGCGTGCGCTGTGACCCACAGCGAGAACAACGTGACGGCTGGAAATCATTTCACCATCACTTAATGTTACGCCAGTGACTTGTCCGTTATCGATGATAAGTTCATCAACGCGGCTTTGAAAACGTATTTCGCCACCTAATGATTCAATGGTGGCACGGATATGTTCCACCATTGAAACTAATCTGAAAGTTCCGATATGTGGTTTGCTAACATGCAGAATTTCCTCGGGCGCACCGGCTTTTACCAATTCAGTGAGCACTTTTCGACCATAATGATGGGGATCTTTAATCTGGGTATACAGTTTACCGTCAGAAAAGGTACCGGCACCACCCTCGCCAAATTGGACATTCGATTCAGGATTCAAAACACGATTACGCCATAAGCCGAACGTGTCTTTTGTACGCTCACGCACTGATTTTCCGCGTTCCAAAATTAACGGTTTAAAACCCATTTGCGCCAGAATCAATCCGGCAAACAGCCCACAGGGGCCCGTGCCAATAACAATGGGACGCTCATGCCAATTGCCCGATGACTGGGCAACAAAACGGTAAGTGGTATCTGGTGTTATCGAGATGAAGGGATCGTCTTGCAATCGCGTCAGGATGCTAGGCTCGTTTGTGGTTTCGACATCAAGGGTATAAATCAGATTGATCGCCTGTTGTTTACGCGCATCAACGCCTTGTCGAAAAATAGTAAAGCCGATCAACTCATCGTTGCTGATCGCTAGTCGGTGGCGTATTGCTTCATTTAATAGCGCTTGCGAATGATCTAAGGGAAGTTTTAGTTCGGTGATTCTCAACATGCGGCTTATATCCCATAAATTTAATTTGCTTAGCATACAGCGAAAAATAATTTTCTTAAAATAGGTGGACTCAGGTTCTTAATATTAAGCGGCGCAATGGGCCATGCCCGCAATATGACAGCAAGAATAACGGGTGTTGGCAACCATCGCTCACAGGCATAAACTCCCTTTAATTTTTCCTCAAGCTAAAGGCTTATACCTCATGGATACTCAATTAGTTAAATTAGCAGAACAACTCGGTTACGCGTTAAAAACAACGGGTGACATCATCGCCATTGCTGAATCTTGTACGGGAGGCTGGATAGCCAAGGTAATTACCGACGTTCCCGGCTGTTCAGCTTGGTTTGATCGTGGCTTTGTGACCTACAGTAATGTTGCAAAAATACAAATGTTAGGCGTAAATTCAAAAACACTGCAACAATTTGGCGCTGTTAGCGAAGCAACGGCAACTGAAATGGTGAACGGCGTATTGGCTCACAGCGATGCGACGATAGCTATCGCTGTGACTGGAATTGCCGGCCCTGATGGTGGAACAGTTGAACATCCGGTAGGCACCGTGTTTATCGCATGGCAAAAGCAGGGTGAAGCGGCTCGCGTGGTAAAAAAGCAATTTTCTGGAGCTCGACATCAAATAAGAGCACAAACGGTGAAAATTGCTATCGAAGGATGTTACAAAGAAGGAAATTTCGGCAATCGAGAGATTGTATAGGGGGTTATCGATTATGTTTTTCAGGGGGCTATAACAAAAAGGGGCGACTTCTCAGCACTCAAAATCCAAACTCAGACTCATCAAAATCATCGAATTGTTCTTTAAGCTGTTTCTTTTCCCAGTAAATTTCAATCTTTCGGCGTGCGTCCCTTTTAATCGTTTCTTTTTCAATACCTTCAGCAAGCGGGGGATAGTCGCTGCCCTCAAACAGATCATCGTCATCATGATCTGCTTCCGTAGCGGAACTTGGCGTACTGGCTTTTGTTGCCGATTTAGAAGATGTTTTAGTCATTGTTAACCTCGAATATTGAAAAGCAGTATTAAGAACTTAGGTTTATTGGCAAGTGAAAAATATTATCTACACTCAGCACTTAAATCAACCTAGATTTGGTTTAATAGCAGATTGTGTTGTTTTGTCTATGGCTAAAAGATAGTACATAGATCACATTAGTTGCTTTCCTTGCTATATTAATAGTTTTTGTGGCTTTATTACCGAGCTTTATATGGATAACCGTGTTTACGATTGACGAGAACATAAGCGTTATTAACGTTTTACATGGTTTGGAATTAGCGTGGAGAATGTATGGTTTTACAAGTTAAAATTCTGTCATGAAAAATTTATATTGCTTCTATATAGCCTGCTTTGCCGTTATTTTGCATATTGATCCGCTGCTCGCTATCGACCTTCAACCTGGTGAGGTGCGTGCGCCGAAGCCGGGCATCAATTTTTTGCAGTTGTCCTATCAGATAAGCGAGCGGGGTAATCGCTATCAACAGGGTGAAAAACTGCCAGGATCGCCTGAAATTGACGTTGCACAATTTATTATGCGCTTAGGCCACTCCTTCCAAGTTGCAGAGTACCCTGCACTTGCTTATGTGCAAGTGCCAGTTGGCTATACCCATCCAGGAGGCTCATTATCGACCCAGACTGGGGATTCTGGTTTTGGTGATACAACGGTCATGCTGGCAATTTGGCCTTATGCCAATCGTGAAACTCAAACCTATTTTGGTTTAGGCAGTTATCTGACATTACCCTCTGGCAGTTACAGTGCTGAACGAAGTTTTAATATGGGTCAAAATCGCTACAGTTCAGCATTTCAAATTGGATTTCAACGGCCTATTATAGGTTCGTTAACCGGAATGGTGGCATTGGATGCCACTTTGTATGCTGATAATGATGAGTTCGGAGTTAAACGAGCGACGCTTAAACAAGACGTTCTTTATACTGGTCAGGCAGGTTTACGGTACGACTTTAGCGCTCAATATTCAATGGCAGCAACTTACTTGTACACATCAGGAGGAGAAACGAGTGTTTATGGGGTAAACAGAGATGACACCATTGGACTGAATCGCTATCAGTTAAGTGCGATTGCCAATTTTTCTTTCGGTCGACTGACCTTGCAGTACGGCGGCGATTTAAAAACTGAAAATAGCTTTATCGAAAATAATCGCTGGATCTTCCGCTATACCTGGTTATTTTGAGGGGACTATTGTTTATGCTCGGTGGCTTTTTTCTTAATAATAAGGATTTAAGTTCGGCAACTGTAGGTGGAATCATATTGTGTATGTTCACACGAGATAATACTTCAATGAGCACTTACTGCCGAAATCATGTTGATTTCGCCATCCTAAAAAGGCCTTACGTGTATACCGCTATTTGCTTATTGTTCTTTTGGTTGGTAAGCGATTGTTCAGTAAGTTATGCTGATGAAAGAGCTGCGCATCTGCATTTAGGCATCAATCTTCCGTATGAAGTGTTTATTGATGAAAGCGCGGCGTTAAAGATTGATGAAATCGCCAAGCTTCCTGATAACGCTTTTCAGCCCGTTCATAGTGGACTGTCGCTAAGCTACACTCGAAGCGCAGCATGGCTTCGTTTTAATGTGCCAACAAGATCGCAATCAGGGGAGGAATGGTGGCTTGAAATACAGCCTGTTGTCCTCGATTCTATCCAAATCTATGAACGCGGTGCGAAAGGCTGGCGTATGCGCCAAGCAGGCGATCGTTTTCCCTATCAGGAGCGGGAATTCGCGCATCGTTTTTTTGCATTCCATCTGATTTTCAACGAACTTTCCGCATCTTCACGAACCATCTATCTCCGCATCCAAACAAGCAGTTCGCTGTATTTGATCGCGAACTTGTGGACACCGGAAGCCTTCGCTGAACAAAATGCGGCTAGCATGCTTCACTGGGGAATTTACTTCGGCGCGTTGATCATTGCGTTGCTATTCATGATTGTCATGGTGGCAATTAATCGTAGCAGACCTTATTTGGTGCTGACGGCGGCGCTTATTATCAATGGCTTACATGTCGCCAATTCCCAAGGTTTTTTTGTTAGCACGTTATGGGCTAACCATCCGATATGGGCGGATGTCAGTATTGGCGTAACGGCTTCATGGTCACTTGCAGCGACAATATGGACGGTACGTGAATTTCTGATGAGAGGCATGATGCCGCGTTGGCTTGATCGTTTATATATAGCAGCGGTCTGTTTTTCCGCTTTGGCGCCTCTGGCTCAGGCTTTCAATTACTACGGTAAAATGATTAGTCTCGTGATGCTGCTCAATTTACTTGGCGTTATTGGTGGCTTGATCCTTCTTGGCTTACGAAGGCAAACATTCGGTCAGTTCGAGCGCGTCATGACGTTTTGTTTGGCTTTTTATTTAGTAGGCATATTCGCCACCTATCTACCCTTGCTTGGCTACATCCCTGCGTCTTCAATATTGCTCTTTTATCGGAGTACGCTATTTATCGTCTTTCCACTGATTGCCAGTGCTGCCCTGTTGATCGAAGTTCATCAGACCTATCAGAATCTGTTAGCAGAGAAATCACGCGCACTTGAGCTTTCAATGCAGTCCGAGCACATTTTGGAATCCCGGGTTGATGACCGCACACAGGCGCTAACAAAGGCCTATAAAGAATTACATGAAAGCAGAGCCTTTGTGCAAGGTATTCTCGACTCGGTATCTACTCAAATTGCTGTACTTGACAGTACCGGAGTTATTGTCGCAGTCAATAAACCTTGGCGACTATTTTCTATTGAAAATAGTCCTGATCACATCCATCCCTCATCTAACACCGATGTAGGAACCAATTATCTGGAAATATGCAACGCCAATACTGTGGAACCTTTAATTGATGCCATTGATGCTTATGACGGAATCCGAGGCGTTTTGAATGGTCAGTTGCCTACCTTCAGCATGGAATATCCCTGCCACTCTCCACACGAATTACGCTGGTTTCTGATGACGGTGACCCCGTTCGGATTAGAGAAAAAAGGGGCGGTTGTCGTCCATACCAACATCACCGCTCGCAAAGAAGCCGAAGAACAGATTCGTAACCTTGCTTACTATGACACATTGACGCAGCTTCCCAATCGCCGGATGTTGAATGATCGTTTAACCCTGTCGTTGGCAAGTAGTCACCGCACTGGTTTCTACAGTGCGCTCATGTTCTTGGATATGGATAATTTTAAACCGCTCAATGATGAATATGGGCATGCCGTGGGCGACCTGCTATTGATAGAGGTGGCAAGTCGGTTAAATCGCTGTGTACGTGAAGTAGATACCGTTGCGCGTCTTGGCGGTGATGAATTTGTGGTGATGTTAAATGGTCTGGATGAAAATAACGCTCTGTCCAGAGCACAATCCGCTACTGTTGCAGAAAAAATACACCGTACGCTTGCTGAGCCTTATTTCCTAAGTCTTTCAACAGAAAATCAATCTAGTACGATTGTTGAACATCATTGCACTGCAAGTATTGGCGTAGTGCTATTCAAAGGACATGCGCTAAGTCAAGAAGATGTTCTAAAACAAGCCGATGCCGCGATGTATCAAGCAAAGGAAGAGGGGCGTAACTTGATTTGTTTTTATGCACCATCACCTTGATAACGCGACGTCATGTTTAACCCGTAAAATTATCCGAGCATTAATTCTTCAATAAAATGCTGGCTATATAACGGCAGATAATTTTGCTTGAGATAGGCGACTTTGGTGCTCGATAGCGGAATCAAATGGGATAAGTCGCGGGCAATTAAATCTTGATCGATGACGGCATCATAAGCCATGCCAGCAATAAGACCGACACCTAAACCTAGGCGGACATAGGTTTTTATGACATCGGTATCCGCTGCGGCCAAGATAATATCCAGCTCACAACCTGATTGTTTAAATGCGGTTTCAATATTGGATCGTCCCGTAAAACCAAAACTGTAAGTGAGTATGGGATAGGACGCCAATCGCTTATAAGTAATTTCACCGGTACACAAAGGATGGTCTTTGGGCATAATCGCACTGTGATGCCATTGATAGCATTGCTGGGTGATCAGTTCAAAATCACTGTCTACTTTTTCGGTACAGATAGCGATGTCGGCTTTATGGGTATGTAATTGGTAAATCAATTGCTCAGGTGAGGCTTGCACCATATAGATTCTGACGCCGGGATATTTCTTACGAAACCGCTGGATGGGGTTGGGTAAAAAATATTTAGCCTGAGTATGCGTGGTAGCAATATGAATGGTGCCTTGGTTGCTGTCGAGAAAATCAGCCGCAATGGTTTGAATATTGAGTTTCGCCTGAGTAATCGTTTCCACTTCGACCATGACGCGTTTGCCCAACGGCGTTAGCGCGATCAATTTTTTACCGCTACGTTCAAAGAGTGGTGAGCCTATTTCCTCCTCAAATAACTGTAATTGGCGACTGACGGCGGACTGGACAACGTGCATTTTTTCGGCAGCCTTGGAGAGATTTAATTGGGTTTCTTGCAAAATCCGTAATAGTTCAATTTGACTTAGATTCATGGCGATTTGCTCACTTGTTGACAGGTTAGTGCCGGATGAAATACCCCATAGGTATCCAATTAAAATTGATCGGGGCAAGCGGGGCTGCGGCGCTGGTAGGAATGAAGATGGAATAAGTTAGCACAACGAACACTTGCATAAGCTATTTCATGCTCATCCCTAATCGGCTAAGAATAAGTGTAGCGGAAACGGACAAGAGAGGGGTAGTTTCGATACTTTATTTGTAATTATTCAGACCCCCCTAAAAATTACTGCGATTGAGTCGTCATTCCGGCAATCCACTTGTGCCCCAGAGGGTATGCCGGAACGACGGTTTTGGGATTAGCTGAAGTATCTTGCTAATCAGGACAAATCATGAAGCGCCTCACATTTTTTTGAGACGTACTCTAAAATATCGGCACTGGTTGCATTACCAAATTTTTCAATAGGCGTATCCGGCGGCAATTGCTGTAATAGGTTAAGTGCAGACGACCACATTTTTTGCGCCAATTCCTGCTTATTTTCTTCCGCATAAATTTCTGCCAATGCCAAATAGGCTGAAATAAAATCCGGTGCCAAATAAATCACTTTTTTCAGTAAGCCCTTGGCTTCTTCTCGACATCCTTGCTCCTGTGCTAACAAAGCCAAAAGATAGTAGGGCTGGTAATCCATCGGATTTTGTAAAATCAATCGATCACAATAAGCACTGGCTTGTGCTGGTTGCCCCTGATTGGCGAAATGATAAGCATCGTCTATCGTTATTTCCTGCACAACCTGAGCAAGCGGCTTAATGACTTCAGTTTGGGTAATTGCTGAGGTAGGCCACTCATTTTTTGAGCGATTAGAAACATCAGGTAAAGGTTGAATTGACGGCATCACCGCTACTTGTGGAGCTTGGCAATTTGCCATTTTGGCTTTTTGATAGACAATCGAATGGGGGAAAACGCGGGAACACAATCCCTCAACCTGACGGGCATATAACTCACCATGCCCCGTCATTAAATAACCGCCATCGACCAAAGTAGCGGCCATTTTATCGGCAATCTGTGCAACGATCTCAGACTCCAAATAAATAAAGACATTACGGCACAAGATCAAATCCATTTGGTTCATATCGCCAACAACAGTGGGAAAAGGCTCAGTCACTAAATTAAGCTGACGAAATTGAACGCTTTTCTGAATAGCTGGCTTTAACGCCCATTTTGTTCCGACTAACTGAAAGTAACGCTGTTTACGCTGCTCACTCACTTGCCGGAATGACCATTCCCCATAACGACTTTCTTTTGCCCTGGTAAGCGCATCCGCGTCAATATCGGTACCCAGAATTAAAATCTGCCAAGATGATAAATCTTCGTTCAACTCGTCCAGCAGTATTGCCAGTGTATAAGGCTCTTCCCCGCTTGAACAACCCGCGCTCCAAATTTTTAAGCGGCGTTGGGCACGATTGCGTGCTATCAATTCCGGTAAAATTTGCTGGCTTAACAAGTCAATTTGACCATGATCCCTAAAAAAAAACGTTTCTCCGGTGGTTAGTCCGGCATAGAGTTTTTCATGCTCGGCAGCCAGCTCATTTAGGTTAAAACTAAGTAACAAGTGGTAATAATCAGCTATTGAGATCAACTTAAAGGCTTCCATTCTAAGCCGAATCAACCGCCCAAAAGAGGCTTCATTATTATCAAGGATACGCAAACCGGTTTGTTCAGTTATCAATAACTTGATTTTATGTAGCTGCACATTATCCATATTATTTTTGTGGTTTGGTAAGCAGTAAAAGCAAAGTAAAATGTAGGGTTATTTTTAAATACGCTGATAAATCTGGATTATTATTACAAACTAAGGCTACGGTCAACAATAACCATCACTAACTTCTTATCAAGGTAACGTATGGAATCCAATATTAAACCTCCTGTTTTCCGCTCACCCGTTGTGCTGTTAGTCGACGATCAGGCCTTGGTTGCAAATCGGGTAAAAGATTTACTCAAAACCGAATCCGATATGGTTTTGCATTTCTGCCCCGACCCTGCCGTTGCCATTGCCCAAGCGATGCAGATAAAACCAACGGTAATTTTAATGGATCTGGTGATGCCGCATATTGATGGCTTAACCTTGTGCCGCGTTTTTCGTGATACACAAGAAACCGCTGATATTCCCATTATCATGCTGTCCGCCAACGATGATGGTTTAACCAAAGCCCATGCCTTCAACTCAGGTGCCAACGATTATCTGGTTAAATTACCGGAAGCCGTTGAATTTGTGGCTCGGATACGCTACCACTCAAAAAACTATATTACCAAGCTGGAACGTGATGAAGCTTACGAAGCGTTGTGTCGAAGCCAAACATCGCTGGAAGAAGTCAATCTCCGCTTACAACAAATGGCACATCACGATAATCTGACGAAGCTGCCCAACCGCTCGCTTCTGATTGATCAACTATCACAAGCTTTAGCGCGCGCTAAACGGAATAAACATCTTGTCGCGGTGTTGTTCTTGGATTTAGATGAGTTCAAACCCATCAATGATCATTATGGTCATCACTCGGGCGATGAAGTATTGAAAGCAGTAGCACAGCGCTTGTTAAGCAGTGTGCGTGAAACCGATATTGTGGCTCGATTAGGGGGCGATGAATTTGTATGCGTGCTATCTGAAATACAAGATTGTGAATCCGCTGCGATAGTTGCCCAAAAAATTATCCAGTCCATTGCTATACCGATTCCGCTGGTTGGCGATAGACAATGCCTACTTGGGATTAGCATCGGGATCAGTATTTTTCCTGGCGATAGCTGTAATATCGATCGGTTATTGGCTTATGCTGATCATGCGATGTATGAAAGCAAACGCAAAGGCAAAAACTGTTACAGTTTTTTTGAAAAAGAGGCAGAAAACAACCCCTCAAATAATTTTTTTCTGGAGTTCAGCGATGAAGATTTATTTGGTATTGAACAAATTGACCGACAACATATACACCTAGTCCATCTGATCAATCATATTAATCTGGCTATCGTCAATATTGAAAGTCCTCAGACCATCCTCGGTTTATTTGATCAATTATTAGACGAAACAATACTGCATTTTAAAACCGAAGAAGCGTTGTTTAAACAATATAATTACCCTGGTTACCAAGCGCATAAAGAAGACCATCAGTATTTGTTAGCAAGATTACCCGAACTCAAAGCCCAATTTTTTCATCAAGATGCTGAACAATTGGTCTTGCAAGAAATTAAAGCCTGGTTGTTAAACCATATTAAACATGCGGATAAAAACGCTATTGAGTTTGTAATCGCGCATGGGGCTTAGAAATAAGCATGACACCGTTCGGCAATAGGATGACTGCCAGTCCTTTGAGGACTGGCAGTCATGGCAGCCACCGAGGTTACACGTTTTTTACCTATTCCTTAGTTGGTAGCCAGAAAAACCAAGTCCCTTTTTACGATGAAGGCTGCCCCACCATTTTAAGCAGGGTATTCGCAATGGAATCCAGCGGCAATACTAACTGTGCCGCCTGCTCGTCAATCGCAATTTTTGGCATACCAAAGATAATACAGCTTGCTTCATCCTGAGCAATCGTCATACCGCCAACTTGTTTAATTGACTGCAAACCATCGACACCATCACGCCCCATGCCCGTCAGCAATATCCCCATTGCCCGCTTACCAAACCGCAAGGCCAAGGATTGGAAGGTGACACTGATGGAGGGCCGATGACCGTCATAGCTTGGCAAATCGCTACAAACAAACTCGTTGAGCGCATTCATCTCTAATTGTTTATTATCCGGTGCAAAATACACCTGCCCTGGTTTGGGTATAAGTCCTGTTTGTGCAAATTGCACAGTCAGTTTACAGCGCTGATTTAGCCAATTGACCATACCTAATGAAAACCCTTCGCTAATATGCTGGATACACACTATCGGTAACGGAAAATTGGCAGGTAATGCGGTTAAAATTGTACTTAATGCGTTAGGCCCACCGGTTGAAGCGCCAATCCCGATAATTTGCGGCAAGGCGCTGTCAGGCTGGATCGGCATTTGCACGGCGGATGATGCCATAACGCTTTTCCGGCTAATGACATGAACGCCGGATAACACCCTTATTTTGCTGATTAACTCGCGTGCATTTAATAGTGATTCATCGGTTTTTTCAGTAGGGAATTTCGCAATAACATCGATAGCGCCCGCTTGTATCAAGCTAAAAATATTACTGGTATCTTTGCTTTGCACAGCCGCACTAATGACTAAAATAGGTCGAGGAAATTCAGCCATCACGGCTTTAGTAAAATCCAGTCCATCCATGACCGGCATTTTCAAGTCCGTGCAAATCACATCAGGCTGCAACGCCGGTAGCAATTTAAGTGCTTCGCGTCCATTACTTGCCGTACCGACCACAGCAATGTCAGGCGCTTGTGCCAATAGTTTTTTCAGAATGGTCAATGTCATTAAGGAATCATCAACCAGCATTACTTTAATCATTTTATGGTCGTTTTAAGCAGGTTCATTGTAAATAGTCTTCTCTTATTCGACATAAGTATCTACACAAGTTTTCTAAGCCGTCATTCCGGCAGGGATTGCCGGAATCTAGGTCACATGGACGTGAAACTTACGCCAAACTCAACCATTTTCAGGAACAAAC
>CANNKH010000043.1 GCA_947504985.1 Methylococcaceae bacterium
AATTTTGACATCTAAACAGGAAATAAATCAATGACTAAGCGTATGCTCATTATGCTTTTCGCCGTCAGCCTCGTGCTGGGTGCGGTATTTGGCTTCATCGAGTTTAAGGGGCGCATGATCAAACAATTCATGACCGCCCAAGGTGAGCCACCACAAACCGTTTCGACGATGACGGCAGGTTATCAGGAATGGCAACCAGAATTGAAAGCCGTCGGGAGTCTACGCGCTGTTCATGGCGTTGAGCTGAGCGCCGAAGTAGCAGGTATAGTGACTGAAATTCATTTCAAACAAGGGGATAACATCACCGCCAATACGCCATTGCTACAATTGCGTGCCGATAGTGACCATGCCAAGCTGAAATCACTGACTGCCGCTGCTGCGCTAGCACGTATCACTTACTTGCGTAGTGAAGGTCAGTTTAAAGCCAACGCCATCAGCAAACAGACGCTGGATGCCGACAAAGCCAATCTTGATGTCGCCCTGGCCAATGTTGCCGAACAACAAGCGCTGGTCGATAAAAAAACCTTACGCGCGCCCTTTGCCGGTCAAGTGGGAGTACGCAACGTTGATCTCGGTCAATTTCTCAATGCCGGAACAACCATTGCGACCTTACAAGCACTAGATACGGTGTTTGTAGACTTCTTATTGCCACAACAGGCTTTGGCAGCGCTAAAAGCGGGTCAAACTGTCAACCTTAAAACCGACACCTATCCAAACCAAACCTTTACCGGCGAAATCAGCGTCATTAATCCCAAAGTTGAATTGAATACCCGCAATGTCCTCGTCAGGGCGACGCTTAAAAATCCTGAGCATCAGTTACTTCCAGGCATGTACGCCACCGTTACCATTAGGGTTGGCAAACCGCAGCACCATATCACCTTACCGCGCTCGGCGATCAGCTTTAACCCTTTCGGCGCCACGGTCTATCTTATCGATAAACAAGAGGCCAGTAATAATGCCCCGGTAAAATTGACCGCGAAGCAATCCTTTGTCACTACCGGCGAAACGCGCGGTGATCAAATCGCTATTATCAACGGGGTCAACGAAGGTGACACCGTGGTCACATCTGGACAAATCAAATTACGCAACGGGACACCGGTACTCATCGACAACTCGGTACAACCCAGTAACGATGCCGATCCACAACCTATCGACCAATAAGCCGTCATGAATTTAACTGATATTTTTATTCGCCGCCCCGTACTGGCTACGGTCATTAGCCTGATATTACTGGTATTAGGCTTACGCGCACTGATCGGCTTGCCCGTTTTACAATATCCACACACCGAAAATGCCGTGGTCACTGTCACGACCGCCTACTACGGCGCTGATCCTGACATCATTGCCGGTTTTATCACCACGCCTTTGGAAAATATCATCGCCCAAGCCAACGGCATAGACTACATCACCTCGACCAGTCAAAGCGGTATTAGCACAATTACCGCCAATTTGCGCCTTAATTTTGATCCTAACAAAGCGCTCACTGAGATTAACACTAAAATAAGTTCCATCATCAACCAACTCCCTCCAGAATCGCAACAACCTTCGATTGGTATAAAAATTGGTGAAACGCTCGATGCCATGTATATCGGTTTTTCTAGCGAGACCTTGCCTGCCAACAATATTACCGACTATTTAATTCGCACCGTGCAACCCAGATTACAATCGGTAGCGGGTATTCAAACCGCTGAAATACTGGGCGGTAAACACTTTTCGTTGCGAGCCTGGTTAGATCCCGACAAACTAATGGCTTATGCACTCACCGCAAGAGACGTAAGTGGGGCACTGGCAAAAAATGACTTTATCGCGGGTTTGGGCAAAACCAAAGGTCAAATGGTACAAATCAACCTAACGGCTTCTACCGGCCTGCATTCCGTTAGTGAATTTGAAGAATTGATTATCAAACAGCAAGACGGCGCCATCATTAGATTAAAAGATGTTGCTCGGGTGACGTTAGGTTCCGACGATTACGAATCGAATGTCGGTTTTGATGGCGATAAAGCCGTTTATATCGGTTTGCAAATTGCGCCTGGCGCCAATTTGCTTGATGTCATGGCACGAGTACGTGATGTTTTCCCCGGCATCGCTGCGCAATTACCCGAAGGCATTAGAGGCAAAATCGTTTATGACTCGACAAAATTTGTCGATAGTTCAATTCATGAAGTCATTCATACGCTGATTGAAGCCTTGGTGATTGTCTCGCTGGTGGTGTTTCTTTTTCTCGGCTCGTTACGTTCGGTGCTGATTCCTGTTATCGCTATCCCGTTATCACTCATCGGCACCTTTACCATGATGCTAATGTTTGGCTTCTCGATCAACTTGCTGACCTTGCTCGCGTTGGTGTTATCCATCGGTCTGGTGGTGGACGATGCGATTATCGTCGTCGAAAACGTCAATCGCCATCTGGAAGACGGTATGAAACCGATTCCAGCCGCTATACAGGCTGCCCGCGAATTGACTGGCCCAATTATCGCGATGACCATCGTACTGGTTGCCGTTTATGTGCCAGTAGGTTTTCAGGGCGGCTTAACCGGCGCATTATTCTCCGAATTTGCTTTTACCGTGGTCGGTGCGGTCACTGTTTCAGCCATTGTCGCGCTCACCTTGTCACCCATGATGAGTTCTCGCTTACTCAAAGCACACAACCATAGCCGCGAGGGCTGGGAAGAATGTTTTATTGATTTTATAGATCGGAATTTTGAGCGATTAACTCAACGTTATTTAAAGATTCTACACGGAACCCTAGGCTATTTGCCGGTAACCGCCGTATTTGCCAGCATAATCCTAGTCAGTATCTACTTTCTTTACAACAGCGCCAACAGCGAGCTCGCACCTCAGGAAGACCAAGGTATTATCATCACCAGCTCCACGGCAGCACCCGATGCCACCTTACAACAACGCTTACTGTATTCGCGGCAAGTATTTGAAAAATTTACGTCATATCCTGAAAACGATCATGTTTTTCAACTGGATATGCCTGGACAATCTATTGCTGGCATGGTGCTAAAACCTTGGGCTGAACGTAAACAAAATGCCACTGAATTGCAAACCGCCTTGCAGCTTCAATTGAACCAGATTTCCGGTGTCCGTGTTGCTGCATTCCAACCGCCACCACTGCCTGGCAGTAGCGGTTTGCCGGTACAATTTGTTATTGGCACCACCGAATCCTTTGAACAACTCAACACGATAGCGCAGCAATTTATGCAGGAAGCGCAAAAATCCGGCATGTTTGTATTCATGGATAAAGATCTGAAATACGACCAACCCCAATCACAAATCGATATTGACAGAAATAAAGCCGCATTATTGGGGTTATCAATGGAAGATGTCGGCGCATCACTCGCCTCCATGCTGGGTGGTGGTTATGTTAATTATTTCAGCCTTGCCAACCGTTCTTACAAAGTCATTCCGCAAGTGCAACAACGCTTTAGACTCAATGTCGAGCAATTGCGCGATTACCCGATTCGTACCGCAGACGGCACCACCGTTCCGTTATCAACGCTCGCCAGCATCAGCACAAAAACCGTACCGCAATCACTCAATCATTTTCAGCAGCTCAATGCAGCGGTTATTTCCGGCGTACCTTTTCCCGGCGTTACCTTAGGCGATGCCATTGCCTCGTTACAAACCCTTGCTAAAAAGGTACTCCCGCCCGGCTATTCCATCGACTATGGCGGACAATCACGACAATTAGTTCAGGAATCCAGTGGCTTCGCGTTTACTTTCCTGTTCGCGCTCATCATTATTTACCTCGCTTTGGCGGCACAATTTGAAAGCTTTAAAGACCCGCTGATTATTCTAGTGTCTGTACCAATGTCTATTGCCGGCGCCTTAATTTTCATCGCCTTAGGCATAGGCAACGCTACACTCAATATTTATACCGAAGTGGGTCTGGTCACGTTGATGGGCTTAATCAGCAAACACGGCATTTTGATCGTCGAGTTTGCCAATAACAAACAAAAGGAAGGGTTAAGCAAACGTGCCGCCATCGAATCCGCCGCCAGCATCCGTTTACGACCGATATTAATGACTACCGCCGCAATGGTATTGGGCGTTTTGCCCCTCATTCTGGCAACCGGCGCAGGCGCGGTGTCACGCTTTAATATGGGACTGGTGATTGCAACCGGCATCGCTATCGGCACGTTATTCACGTTATTTGTCGTACCGGCTGTCTATTTGATGTTAGGGCAAGATCACTCAACGCTAGAGCGTTAAGCCCAAACGATCCAATGCGGGACGGGGTTTTCAACCTATATGCGCCGTCCGACCACATTGAAACCGCTGTAAATGGTGGGCAGAACCGCGTTGCCCACAGCACTAAACAGACCACATAGCGACCCATTGGAATAAATGTTAGAATTATTTTTTAACCCGTTATCACCTTAAAGGAAAATATGAGTCAAATTACGATTGAACACAACCCTAGCGAAGAACGCTTGAAAGCATTAGGCGTAGCGAGTTGGCCTATTTGGGAAAAAGAAGTTTCAACCTTTCCAATTGATTTCGATGAAACAGAAACCGCCTATGTTCTGGAAGGCGAAATAATTGTGACGCCAACGGGCGGTGAGCCGGTTCATATCGTGCCCGGTGATTTGGTAATATTTCACGAAGGTTTAGATAGTCAATGGGAAGTCATCAAACCGCTACGCAAGCATTACCACTACGCTTAATTATCCGTTTTAAAAATCATAAAAAGGCATCTACAGGATGCCTTTTTTGTGTCGCAAAATCTCCTATTACACGTCAGTAAGTATTCAATCCCCCTCTTAGAAAAAGAGGGGTTAGGGGAGATTTAATGAGATTAATCCCCCTCAACCCCCCTTTTTCAAAGGGGGAGGTGAATAATTACGCACACCATTGCCATAATTATCAGCAATAACTGACAGCGTTTGCTTGAATACCGTTAAGAAAGTATTGAACTGCGTCGTCACAGCAACGCCTTGCTTGAGTTCGGTTTCCAAGGCATCAACAGCACCATGCAGCCGCATAGCGCCAAGATTACCTGATGAGCCTTTTAAGGTATGAACTAATGTTCTGGCTGCAACAAAGTCTTCAGCCACAAGCAGCGCGGCAAGATCATCAGGCAGTGTTTTCACGCTCGCCATAAAATCAAGCAATAATTGGCTTACCAGCGTCTGATCGTTACCAAGCATATCTGATAGGTTGCCTAACTCAAAAATAGGTAATTCATCAATACGAGACTGATTTTGCATTGTCTCCTCGTCTACCAGCATGTCAGGTTGCGGCTTAAGCCATTGCATCAGCGTCGCTTTAAGGTTTTTTGCGACAATCGGTTTGGCGATAAAATCGTTCATTCCTGAACTCAAACACCGCTCCCGTTCCTCTTTCGTCACACCCGCCGTTAGGGCAATCACCGGCAGCGTTGCAAATCGTGCTTGGCTGCGAATCCCTTGGGTGGCTTCAAAACCATCCATTTCTGGCATGTGCACATCCATCAAGACGGCATCAAAATCGTTATGATTAAGCAACGCGAGAACTTCTTTGCCATTATTTGCAATTTCAACGTTAATGCCGTAGAGATTAAGAAACTCGCGGATCACTTGTTGATTAATACGATTATCTTCCGCCACCAATAGCCGTCTGCCAGCCAATACTCCCTGGGTTGCTTCATCTAGCGAGGGAAATCCTTCCGGTTGAGATTGGCGAGGTAAACCAGAGATGCCAAGCACTAACTCAAAACAAAAGCGACTGCCTTGACCGGGTGCACTTTCGACGATGAATTCACTGCCCATCAAGTGCAACAGGTTTTGGCTAATCGCTAAACCTAAGCCGGTACCGCCATAACGACGGGTATTAGAATCATCGACTTGACTAAACGCTTCAAATAACTTGCTGCGATCATCAACCGACATGCCAATACCGGTATCCGAGACACAGAACCTTAGCCGTGCTTGCGACTGCTGCATTTGTAGTAATGTGATATTGAGATCAACTTTGCCGTAATCGGTAAATTTGATCGCGTTACCCAGCAAGTTAATGAGGATTTGTTGCAATCTTTGAGCATCACCAATCAAACCACGGGGAATGTCATCACCCAGATCTATACTGAATTCAAGTGCTTTTTCGCGGGCGGAATAAACAAACAGATTATTGATGTTTTCCAGCAGTTCATCAAGATTAAATAGGCGCTGTTCAAGATTTATACGTCCGGCTTCCAGCTTTGAAAAATCAAGGATATCGTTAAGAATACCCAGTAGATTATGGGATGAACTGTAAATCTTTTCTAAATAATCTCGAATGTCATCGGACACGGATTTGTTCAATGCCAGTTCTGACAGTCCGATAATGGCATTCATCGGGGTGCGAATTTCATGCGACATTTTGGCGAGAAATTCCGCTTTTGATTTAGCTAAATCCTCAGCGGCATTTTTGGCTTGACGCAAAACCTGTTCAGCTTGCTTGCGTGCTGAAATATCGCGGGAAGAATTAAATAATACCGATTGATTATCTAACACCAGTGGAAAGCAGCTAATTTCAACATCAAAAATAGTGCCATTTTTACGCCGGTGACGAGTCTCAAACAGAGACATTTCCTGTTTTTTAAACTGTTCAGCCACGAGTTCAAGACATTGAGCCGCCGAATAATTGGCATCCCATTGATTAACATTCATGCCCATCACTTCTTCACGTCGATAGCCTAGCATGGCACAAAATGAGTCACTGAACTCAAGCAGATTACCGTCAATATCGAGAATATGAATACCATCACTGGCATTGCGCAACAGTGTCGTGGTTTTTTCATTTTCTCTTTGCAAAGCTTGCTCAGCTTGTCTGCGTTCGGTGATATCACGAAAGTTATGTACTCTACCAACCACTTTACCGTCAACACGTTGTGGAATCGAATATAACTCAATAATTCTGCCGTCCTTGAATTTAAAGGTATCGAAAGACGGAACTGCCAAAGTGATATATAGCTCATGCACGTTATTAAAAAAATCATCAGTATCAGCCAATTGTTCCCGCATATAGGACAACGCCGCACGCTCATTTGTATTCGCGATCATTTCGGCCGTGATATGCCATAAGTCAACAAACCGTTGGTTATGTAATATCCAGTGTTTGTCAAGATCGACAACCAGAATGGCATCGTTAGTGGATTCCAGCGTGGTGGATAGCAACGATAAGGATTTTGTTAATGCGCCGGTCTTTTCTTCCACCAGCTGTTGCAGCACGCTACCTCGCCCGGCAAACATCATTGCTGATACGCCCACTAAGCTGGTCAACATGAAGCCGGTTATCAAAATTAACCAGGCATTATTAGTACGATTAACAGCAAAATAGTCTTGTGTCGGTGCGATTTCAAATGACCATGATCGACCACCAACGAAAATGGCATAACGACTGATTAAAGAGAAATTTTTTCCGAATAAGCCTTTTTCTTGCAATGCCAAAGGCTTTAACTCTTGATTGTCGCTAGAAAAGATTAATTGCTCGTCAGCAGGAGCCGTTTCGTCAATAAGCCGATAAGATAAGCGTTTATGATTCAAATCCTTAAGTGTTGCCGTAACAATATCACCACCACGAAACACCGCAACGGCATAACCTGCAATGGCATTACGCCGCGCTTCTAACGTATCGTGAGGAGAATTTTTGCGATAAATGGGCATGAAAGCAAGTATCCCATATTGACTTCCACTTTCCTGAACTAAGGTAATCCGCGCGGTAGCGGCTATTTCTCCAGTATCTCTTGCCCTATCGATAGCCTCACGACGCAATTCATCGGAATACACATCGTAAGCCACTGCGCTTTCATTGCCCTGGTAAGGTTCGATGAACTTTACGGCGACATATTCCCTACGATTTCCAGCGATAACACTTTGTTTACTCGCATTCCGCTCGGTAATTTGGAAATTTCGGAAGCCTTCGCGCCGTAAATCACTTTCGAAGGTATGGCGCTCTGAGAATAGGATACGGGGATTATAGCTAAGTGCCTGAATGCCTTTGAAATTATCCAATGAGTGAGTAACAAAGGCTCGAAATTCTTCCCGTTCAACTGCTGTCGAAGCGGCATAAAAACTGCCTAACGAACGAAGAACATTGATATGAATAGCAATCGACTTTTCTAGTGCAACATTGAGTTCCATCGCCTGTTGATCGAACTCAAGTTTTAATCGCGTATTATTATTTTGCGTTTCATAGAAAACGGCAACGGTTGTCAACACAAAGATAACGATAATAGGTAGCGTTATCGGCAGTCGTCTATTGTGCCAAAGCGCACTGGGGCGCTGCATCCAGACCAACATCAACGGAGTAAAGATAAAGACGCCTAAGACATCCCCCATCCACCACGTTCCCCAATTGGCGAGAAAATTTTCGGTCGAAGAAATTCGTCCGGTAGCCATTAGGATAGAGACAGAGATACTCGCATTAATCAGGGTACTTAAAAGGCCGCCAAAGAAAAAGAATAAAAAAATTTCTTTCCCATGAATAAGCAAATTGGGGAAACCGGCAAAGCGATTGACTAAGTAGCGACCCGCGAAAGCTTGCAAGCAGGCGCCGCAACCAATGGCACAGGTAATTATGACTGAAATAATAGCTTCTGAAGGCGTGTTAGCAACCCAAGACGTCGATAAGTTAACCAAAAATGAACCTAGCACTAGGCCGGGCCAGATGCGGTATCCGTAAATCAGTACCCCCGCCAACGCTATCCCTGACGGTGGCCAGATAGCCGTTGCGTAACCGGGAGGAATCGCCAGAAAAGTACCTAGCTTGCCAGTTATGAAGCAGACAACGGTAATTCCTATGATTTGAAGCGCCCAAGTAAAAAATTGAGCCGATGGCTTTGCCGTTGAAACTAAAACGTCAGGCTGATTACTATTTTTAGACATGTGTAAATAAAGCTGAAAAAATCAATGTAAACCGACGTTAAGAAAACCAAGCCTCTCTTGTCATGAATTTATAATCATAAACTGATTAATAGCAGGCTTCCAATAATTCAGCCGCTTAAACAGGCATAGTCCAATTCTTGGTTAGCGCTGTGCCAAGACAAGCTATTTTTTATGGACGATGATAAACCCAAAGCAACCGTTAACTGAGTGGAGTCGAATGGCGATTTTTTGTTGTGGTATGATTTGCGGGTAAATTTTAATTTGAGGTGGCACAGTGTTTGACGATAAATTTTTCGAAGATTGGTTAGACAGTCAAGCGCAAAAAGTGATGGAGAAAGTAGCGAATGGTGAGGGAATCGCGCCTGAACAAATGATGATTTTAATGTTAAAAGCGCAGACGAATCATTTTGCTCATTTGGATGTGGATTTGCGAAATGAAATGGTCTTGTTGCGCGAGGATATGGATAGGCGTTTTGAGCAGGCTAAATTGGAGACTGCGAAACAATTTGAACAAGTCGATAAGCGTTTAGAACAAGTCGATAAGCGTTTAGAACAATTCGATAAGCGTTTAGATCAATTCGATAAACGTTTTGAACAAGTCGATAAACGTTTTGAACAAGTCGATAAGCGTTTTGAACAAGCCGATAAGCGTTTTGAGTTACTGACTTCGCGTATTGACCATTTTATGATTTGGTCATTTGCCACCACGATTTCTGTCGGTGGGATAATTGTCGCCGCGATTAAATTTTTATAGAGAATAGGGGGACAAACCACGATTAAGTCGTCATTCCGGCATACCCTCTGGGGCACAAGGGGATTGCCGAGATGACGTAACTAAGGAGGGGGCTGAATAATTACCTTAAAACAAGGAAACCTCATGATTAGCAAATACTTCAACCCGTACACAGATTTTGGCTTTAAAAAACTGTTTGGCGAAGAAGCGAGCAAAGACCTATTGATTGATTTTTTAAATCAACTGTTGCCGCCACAACATCAAGTCGCGGAATTGAGCTTTAAAAATCCTGAAAACATGGCGGACACATCAAAAGAACGCAAAGCTATTTTCGACTTATTTTGCCAAAGCGCGACCGGCGAACGTTTTATTGTCGAAATGCAAAAAGCCAACATGAAATATTTCAAAGACCGGTCATTATTTTATTCGACCTTTCCCATTCGCGAACAAAGTGAAAAAGGCGAGTGGAATTTTCATTTATTGCCGGTTTATTTCGTTGCAATATTAAATTTCAAATACGACGAAAAAGACGAAGATGGTGAGGTATTTTACGACAAGCTACATTTCAAATTTTTACAAATGCCGCTGTTCAATAAACAAGAACACGAACTCGAAACGCATTTTGATAAATGGGTTTATTTTTTAAAACACTTGGAAGATTTTGACCACATTCCGGCGATTCTAAATGAGCCTATTTTTCAAAAAGGCTTTGATATTGCCGAGGTGGCGCATCTTAGTAGCGAACAATATGATGCTTATTTGAAAAGTATTTTAGAATACAACGAAGCTAAAGCCACGTTAGATATGGCTTTTTATGAAGGAAAGACTGAAGGAAAGGTTGAAGCGATGCAAAGTGCCGCAAAGGTACTAAAATCTCAAGGCATTGCTGTTTCAGTAATAGCATTGTCAACAGGGCTAACTGAGCAGGAAATTGAGAGTTTTTAAATTTAACTTTTTTCAAAATGGGCTGTAAGTATTCAGTCCCCCTCTTTGAAAAAAGGGGTTAGGGGAGATTTTTTAGATACGCCCCCTCGCGTTGCTCTCCCCCTCAGTCCCCCTTTTTCAAAGTGGGAAGTCTATGCTTACAACGTAATTTTTGGCAGGGGTCTGAATAATTACAATGGGCTTGTGTTTTAAAAGAGTATCTACAATGAACACGTGCCGTTCATTCCTTAGCTTCAAAAATACTCTTGTATGAAATAAACATCAACACGGAAACCAACACATAAAGCACGGGGGTTAATAAAGGCGTTACGGTTGCACACAATATCGCCTCAACAAAAATAAACCCCAATAGCTTGTAAATTGCATTCTGATGTTTAGAGACGGCACTATTGCTTTGTGCCTTTGCCTCACTAAAACTCAGATTATTGAACAGCATCAACGCATGAGTAAACCAACCCACAAAGCTATTTAACATCAGCAATAAAAAAATCAGCGTAATATTGGCATACGAATAAATCCACTCGGCTATCTCACGCATATTTTTATGGCTTAAATTATCAGCCGTCAATTCCCAGTGAAAAAAGAATTGCCCGATTTTATAGGCTTCATTTTGGAGAATACAAGCAATCGCCATGAACACAAACCAAAAGATTACGATACTGGCTGCCGCTATAACCGCTAACGGCAAGCTCTTGTTGATAGCCCAATAAAAGCCAACCGGATGTTCCGATGACGTTTTAAGATCACTGTATTTTGCCAAGCCTACGCCGACAAATAGGCAAGTGACTGCCGAAAAAATGCCCAACGCCGGTGACAAGCGTCCAATGACCAACACAACCCCGACAAACAGCGCGTATCCCGCCCACAGCCAAGGTGTACGTCCTAACAGCCAGAACGCTTGCTGAAGCCAATCGCCGAATTTTGGTTTTTTGGGCTTTCTCACAACGAAATCCTGGAAATACCGACAGCTTTACGTAAATCTTTGATAAAAGGTATGCTCACGGCTCGCGCCTTTATCGCGCCTTCCTGCAATTGTTCCTCTATATGCTCAGGCGCTTGCATTAATGCCTCGTAACGTTCTCTGGCGGGAATAATGTGATCGTTAATATGTTCAAACAACACCTGCTTCATATCGCCCCACCCCATGCCATCAGCATAACGCTTGCGTATGTCAGCGACCTCGTGGGGCGTTGCAAACGCTTGGTAAATGCTGAATAAAGTGCAACCTTCAGGCTCTTTAGGTTCACCCGGCAGTAAAGAATTCGTCTTGATTTTATTGACCAATTTCCTTAACTTTTTCTCAGGCTCAAATAACGGAATGGTGTTGTTATAGCTTTTACTCATTTTGCGACCATCAAGCCCTACCAAGGTGGCGCCATGTTCTTCAATAAGCGCTTCCGGCAATACAAAATGTTCACCGTAAATATGATTAAAACGTGCGGCAATGTCTCGCGCCATTTCGATATGCTGAATCTGATCTTTACCTACCGGCACTTTATTGGCATTAAACATTAATATATCGGCGGCCATCAGTATGGGATAACTGAACAAACCCATCGTAACGCCTTTATCTGAATCGTTTTCACCGCTTTGTTCATTATCGGCAACGGCCGCTTTGTAAGCATGGGCGCGATTCATCAAACCTTTGGAGGCCACACAAGTCAACATCCACGCCAATTCCATAATTTCTGGCACATCGGATTGACGATAGAACACCGCATTTGAGGTATCCAAGCCTAACGCCAACCAAGTAGCGGCGATTTCCAAACTCGACTGCCTGACCCGTTCCGGCTCTTGGCATTTAATCAGTGCGTGGTAATCGGCAAGAAAATAAAAAGGCGTAACCTGTGCATCTTTACTGGCCGCAATCGCAGGGCGAATAGCGCCAACATAATTGCCTAAATGCGGGGTGCCGGTCGTGGTAATACCTGTTAAAACAATTGCTTTACTCATGGGATGTCAGAAGTTCCGTTTGGTTTTAGTATTGAATTTGGCGACATATTACACATAGATTTAAACCAATTTCCAGCATAACTGAATTTTTTGATATGTCACTGGGAGTCCGCAATATATTTCCTGATTAGCAAGATGCTTCAGCTAAGTCGTCGTTCCGGCAGTGATTGCCGGAATCCAGTTCACAGGGATGTGAGTGTGAGTTGCCATCTGTGGCTTCTGGATTCCGGCAATCCCTGCCGGAATGACGACTCAATCGCTGTAATTTTTAGGGGGGGTCTGAATAATTACAAATAAAGCAGTAAGATAAATGTAGGCCGGAATAAGACTTTTCGAGCGAAGCGAGAATAAGCGTTTCCGGCACAATGCGACTTGTGTGCCGGAAACGCCCGCCCAGCGCTAAAGCGCGGACAGGCTTATTCCGGCCTACATCCTCGACTGGGTTGATGGCATTAAATCACCAGAAAATCCGCATTGGTCAAGGCTAAATTGACACCTAATACCGCAATTTGTACCCCAAAACCCGCGCCACTGCCATCCGCATCATAAGTCACCGCGCCCGTTGTCGGGTTATAAATGACAACATCATTAGGATCAAGCGCATTAGCGCCTTTAACAAATTGGCTGACATTTAACACACCGATAACGGTCAACTTAGTGAAAATCTGGTTTTCCAATTTGATGGTATCGTCAACCGTTTTAAAGTCAGTGATCTTATCGATATTGGCGGTGATGGCGCTGTTAAACACAAAGGTATCTTTACCCGTACCGCCCGTTAAAGCGTCATTGCCAGTACCTCCGCTTAACACATCATTTCCCAAACCGCCAAACAGCGAATCACGCCCCACCGCGCCGATTAAGGTATTTTTGCCGTCGTTACCCGTTAAGGCGTTATCACTGCTATTGCCCGTCAGGCTGCTGGCTTGTGTGCCTGCGGCAATCGTGCCTTGCTCGATGCCCACCGGTAAGGTGTATTTGCTCAATTGATACGGCATGATGACGGTATCGACATCGGTGCTTAAGCCTTGGTCATCAATCACATCAACCGCATCAAAACCCAGAATATAAGTGTCGTTGCCCGTGCCGCCAATCATCGTATCCAAACCTTCGCCACCGTCTAACCAATCGTTACCGGCACCACCGTCGAGATAATCATTTTCTTGCTCGCCCAACAATTTGTCATCGCCGGCTTCACCAAACAAATTATCGTCGCCATAACCGCCCCAGAGCGTATCGTTACCTAAACCACCGGCTAAATTGTCCGCCATGTTTAAGCCATGCAATTTGTCCGCACCGTTGCCGCCACTCAAATCATCAATACTTGAACCGCCGACATCACCGTACCCATCCAGCGATTTGTCAAAACCGTCATCGGCATTCGTCAAACTGAACGGGTTAATCGTTAAAGCTTTATAAAACACATCAATAGTGCTGACTTTCGCGGTGACTTGATACGGTATTGCACCATCATCCAAAACATCATCAGCACCACGCACTCTCAGCGTTTGCGGGATAGACCAGTTGATAGACGTGAAAGTTAAGCTGGGGAGGTCAAGCACGCCTTCGCTGGTGTCACTGCTGGTAAAGGTCAGCACGACATTTTGGTTCACTTTTGGCGCGGTGTTCAAACGCAGGCTATAACTCGCTGTGGTGCCGTCCTCGCCGGTGGTTTGCGCAGCGCTAGGGCTGATGGTAAACCCCGCCGTGGCAACGACGGCAGGTTTCGTGACCGCCGCCGTGATAGCACTGTTCACGCTTTCCGCATTGCCCAAAGCATCGGTATAACTGGCGGTCACTGCGAGGGTTTTGCCGACCTCATTCAGCGTGACCGTGTAACGATCGCCTGCGCCAACGATTAAGCCATTGGCTAACCACGCATAACTGATGGCACCCAAACCGTCCGCATCGGCCAAGGTGTTGGAAACCGTGAGGGTTTGGCCTTGTTCGGGCGTGGCGTCATTGATGCTGACGCTGCCGGTGGCGGGATGATTGGTGATATCGAGCAGCGTGACCGTAGCGCTGGTTGTTTGTGCGGCATCGCTTTGATTGACTAATAGCGACACGGTGCCACTGCCCGCATTTGCCGTCAGTGCATCTAATTGCCCGTCGCCGTTGACATCGCCCGTGCTGACCGAGACAGGAGAATCACCCACCTTAAAGTTCTGTGGCGTGGCAAAGCCGCCTTGCC
>CANNKH010000044.1 GCA_947504985.1 Methylococcaceae bacterium
CTCCGTCTCCCGAGAGCAGTATAACCACATCCGCTTTAGGGGCGTAGTCAATGACATCCAAGGTAATGCCGACATCCCAATCGCCTTTTGCCGAACCATCGCTGCGCTGGATATACGGTTTCAACTTAACCTCAAAACCGATAGTTCTGAGTGTCTGCTGAAAGCTTCTTTGTTTACTGTCGCCTTTATCAATGGCATAAGCAAATGCAGCGATGGCTTCGCGGTTAGCCGTTGCGGTTGACCAGAACGCGGTGTAATTAAATTGCCGCTGATAATGTTGCCGGGTGGTGTAATAAATATTTTGCACATCGGCAAAAATAGCGACGGTTTCCATCGATTATTTAAGGAATGAACAGCAATAATCAGTGGCAGTGCTTACTTTTACTGTGAATTGGGCATTAGCGGGCACATCAAAGGCTTCACCGCCTTTAATGGGTTGCCATTGTTCGCTATCGGGCAGTAGCACTTCAAGTTCACCGTCGATAATTTCCATCAGCTCTTTATCGGCGGTGTTAAAGGTATATTCGCCAGGTAACATAAAGCCCAGTGTTTTTAACGATCCATCAGCAAAACGAATAGTACGGCTGCTGACATTGCCGCCAAAGTAGACATTGGCTTTTTTGACGACGGATACGTTGCTGAATTCTGACATGATATGTCCTTTTGTAGACGGGATAATAAGGGAGCGCAATGATAGCAGATTGTGTAGCGCTTGTGCTTTGCAAACCACAAACAATTGTGGTGCGGTACTATTGTATTCATCACTGTAAACTGTTTTGAACGTGTATTGCCTTGCATCAAGTTGTTCGCACCAGTTTTTTACTTGCACCATTTCCTGAGCACCGCCTTGATGACTGGGATAAGCAATAATAGTGATGATGCCGTCTTCTGCCAGTATTTTGCTGATGCTGTTTAGTGCAGCTAAGGTTGATTCGACTTGTGTGGTCATGCGTTTATCGCCGCCTGGCAAATAACCCAGATTGAACATGCAAGCTCGGATTTTGCCATGTAAGTGTACGGGGATGTTTGCAGACATTTCGGCATGGCTGGCGTGTATTAACGTCACGCAGGTTTGTTCGCCCAGCTTTACGGCGGTTGCGTCTATCGCTTTTGGCTGTGTATCAAAGCCGTAAACCTTGCCCGATAAGCCGACTTGACTCATTAAAAACGCCGTATCGTAGCCGTTGCCTAACGTAGCATCGATGGCAATATCACCAGAATGTAATATCTTGCCGATGAAGTCATGGGCGAGCTTAACCAAGGAAATGCGTTGCATAATAACGTTCGATGTTGGCAGGTATGGGGGAATGGTTAAGTAATGCGTGTGCAAATTGCTTGCTGTACCACGGTATTTGCAAGCTGCCTTTGGCGCCGAAACCGTTAAAAATGGCAAGCTGTTGGTGGTGAGGATGGCGACCGATAAAGGGGTGTTTGTCTAGCGTACAAGGGCGGATATTGGCTTGTTGTTTGATACAGTTTGCCTTGGCAAAGTCGGCGTTTATCAACGTGAGTGCATTTAATAATTCGGTTTTTGCCTGTTCAGTAATGTTAATGTTAATGTTGATGTGCTTATGATCGAAGGTTGCGCCGATACGCAGGTGTCGGCTATTTAAAGGAATAAGCCAGTTGCCGTAATTCAACAGGTTGTCGGGCAGGTCATGGGCATGTTCCAGCGTTAAAATTTCGCCTTTTGCCAGTTGAAAAGGCAGCCATGAAAACCAAGGATTTTGCTTGGCATGATAGCCTTCACAGAAAATAATCTGTTTTGGTTTGATATCTTGCCATTGCAGAGTAGGCGCAAATTGAATCGCCTCCGCATTAAAACAGGTTTGTCTGTAGCAGGATTTCGCGATAAAAAAATCTTTCAAACAGTTTAATAACGGTTGGGTGAGTAAATAGCCGGTTTGTTTTTGTTCAATGAAACCCTGGGGGGCGGTGAAATATCCGGTTTTATGTTGCGTTTTATGGAGACGGCCTAGATAGGGTTGGTAAGCGGGTTCCAAAAGTCGTTTTTGGGCGTTGTTATACTCAGTTTCACTACCAAACCGTCGTAACATCGGTTTTTCAATAAAAAAATCTTGCTGGAAAAAGTTAGCTAATTGTTGGTAGCTTTGTTTGGCGGCGGGTAACAAATAATCAATATCGGCTGCTTTTACAAATCGCATTCCGGTAATTGGGTTAATCAGTCCGGCGGCAACCTGTGAGGCATTTTCGTTGCCGTTGTCAATAATGAATACAGTGCATCCGCGCGCTATTAGCTCCCAAGCCAGCAAGCTGCCGGCAAGCCCTTGTCCGATGATTAAAAAGTCGATATTCACTTAATGGGCATCGCTTTCATGTTCAGCGAGTGACACGCAAACGTACAGACGTTGCAATGCAGCGTCTGTACAAGATCAGCAGCTGTATGTTGAATTGAACCAAATCAGTGTTTCGGCTGGTGGGGTATTGGTGTGAGACAGTCATGCCATTAAGCCCTCTCATCGTTTACACAAATGTCGTCATACCCGCCGGGAAGCGGGTATCCAGTGCCATGGACGGTAACTTCGAACACTTCCCTGTGTTCTGGATTCCGGCAATCCCTGCCGGAATGACGTACTCCCACAAACTTGTGTATAACGACGAGCTAAGCCCTTGGGCTGTGCTTCCAAACGGCTTAATGGCATGAACTTAATAACTGATATTTTCAAACACGACTATGCCGCGAGATCCTACTTCATATTGGTTGGTATCTAGCGGCTTTTGATCTTCCGGTTTGACAATATCTTCAGGGGATGGTTTTGTGGTGTCCACCGCTAGACACCAGCGTTTGCCTTCAATAACGGGCAATTCGATGTCTTTTTTCTGATCGTCCATATTCATGATAATGTGTAGGTCGGGTTCATTAACCTCGATTCCAGCTAAGGTAAAAGTCAATTTCCTGGCTTCGGGGTCTTGCCAGCATGGCGTACTGGAGACTAATGTTCCATGCCAGGTTATATCTGGCAAATGACTTTCTTCAGTGGGACGACCTGTTAAAAAACGTCGGCGCATCAGTGCGGAATGTCTTTTACGTAATGCAATCATTTGCTGGGCAAAACGCAATATATCGGCATTTTGGTCAACCATGCCCCAGTCTAGCCATGACAATTCATTATCCTGACAGTAACCATTATTATTGCCTTGCTGGCTATTTAGAAATTCATCACCGGCATATAGCATGGGAACCCCTTGGCTCAGTAGTAAAATCGCAAAAACATTTTTCGCCAATTTTCTGCGTAGTGCCAATATTTCAGGATCGCTAGTTTCGCCTTCTACGCCGCAATTAAAACTTAAATTATTATTGCAGCCATCATTATTATGTTCCCCATTGGCTTCGTTGTGTTTTTGGTTGTAACTAAACAAATCATATAGCGTGAAACCATCATGACAAGTGACAAAGTTAATACCGCTAATAGGTAATCGACCTTGAGATTCATAAAGATCACTGCTGCCACAGATACGGGTCGCCACTTCTCTGATGATGCCTTTATCACCGCGCACAAAACGGCGAATAACATCCCGGTATCTGCCATTCCATTCAGCCCAGCGATAGCCAGGAAAACTGCCTACTTGATATAAGCCAGCGGCATCCCAAGCTTCAGCAATCAGTTTGGTTTTAGCAAGTTGCTCGGATAGTTCGATACCCCAGAGTACCGGTGGATTTTGTAAGACCTGACCGCCTTCACCTCGAGCCAAGGCACTGGCAAGGTCAAAACGAAAGCCGTCTACGTGCATTTCTCTTACCCAGTATTCGAGGCAGCTGATAATAAATTTGGATACTAGCGGATGATTGGCATTTACGGTATTGCCGCAACCGGTGTAATCATGGAATATACTTTTGTCGTGTGAATCCAGATGATAAAAAATATCACCCAAAATGCCTTTAAAGTTAATGACCGGGCCATTGGTGCCCGCTTCTGAGGTGTGATTAAAAACCACATCCAGAATAATCGCAATGTCGGCTTTGTGTAATGCTTTAACCAGATCACGGAATTCTTTGATGTGAGTGCCTTGCTCCGGGGTAATACAAAATCCAGGATGTGGGCTGAAAAAGCTGTGGGTGCTGTAACCCCAATAATTTTTCAGGCCTAGATCAGCCGTGTGACAAGGCACATCTTGTTCATCAAAGGCCATGATGGGCAATAGCTCAACATGGGTAATGCCAAGAGCTTGAAGATAGGGTATTTTTTCTATCAGACCTTTAAATGTTCCCGGATTATCTACTTTTGCTGAAGGATGGCGGGTAAATCCACCGACATGCAGTTCATAAACAATCGCTTTTTCGCTACGAATGGCGAGCGTTTTGTCGCCCTCCCAATCGTAAGTTTCATCGGCAACAACACAACGCATTGCCGTACTGCCGTTATCGCCAGAAATACAAGCAACACTGCGATTCCAACGTTTATTACTAATCGCCCGAGCACAAGGGTCAAGTAAGTATTTTTGTTTATCAAAGCGTAAACCGGACAGACGGGGTTGATTAGAGCCATCCATGCGCCAGCAGTACCAAGTGCCAACAGGTAATTCCTTGACAAAAACATGCCAGGAAAAAAAAGTTCGGTGTTTTTCTTTATCTAGGTTAATGGTTTGAAAAGGTTGTTCACTATCGGAACTGGTGAATAGCAGAAGATCTACAGCAGTTGCGTGGCGGCTAAATATGGAGAAATTAACGCCCTCGCCGTTAAACTTTGCACCTTGAGGGTAGGGTGAGCCATGCTTCAGTTTATAGTGTGTTTTTTGCATATCCTTATCTCGTTCGTTGAGCCGCTTCTCATTTAAAAAGGTAAGAAAAGGCCATATTTGAAATAAAATCGTCAAAATATTTGAATAATTGATGGTTGTTATTGAAAAAAGGTGTTGTACCTAAAATGCCTTGCAAAAATAATCGTCAAAGGTTAGAGTCTTCTTCAACTAATGGGGTAAAAGCTGATGTGGATAAGCACTGTTTTTTCATTACCGGCATCAAAACACCGTGGGATAAGCAACGCATCTATGGGTAGGACTGTATCGAAAAACGCTAGAAAAAACGAACACAACGGTCTAAAGCAAGTAATGACATTTTCTCGTTCTGGGTATGATACCCAAATTAACCTTTCATCGGAAGATTTGTTTGAAATCAGTCAAGAAATTAGCCAAAAATTTGCACCCAATCCTTGCAGTTTATTACCTGATTCTGATCTCCTCCCCCACTTTTTTTCTAGCCATTATTCTGAACAAGAATCCGCAGAACCGCAGATAAATTCAACTTTACATTCTAGTCATCATTCTAGTATTCAGCTTTTATCCCAAGAAATATTGGAAATTAGCCAAGAGATTAGCCATCAATTTGCGCCCTGTGCATCTACGAGTTCGCCTGAACTGGTGCTGTTACCTGTTGATCCTTATCATCTTTACGCTTACTGGAATTTAGGTGAGCTTAAAGACGCCCTTAAATCAAAAGACGAGGCCTATAATCCGTTGATACTCAGAATTTACTGGCGTCCCGACGAAAATACAGATATTAGCAACACCAAAATCTGGTTTGATGTTGTATTAGACAGTTTTCAATCTGGGCAAAAAGTGCGCTTGCCTATCGATGGCACCGCATATTCGGCGGTTATTGGTAAACCCATTCAAGGCAATCGCTTAATGGTTTTCGCAGACTCTAATATCATCCACGTTCCTTGTGACAAAATGAAACCAGCGCCGACTAAGCATCAACTAATTCTGTGCAGGGAGTCGCAGTCAAGCGTCCCAATGATTCCTTATCATGCTAAGCATTCCACGTTGCAACACAAGGAAAAATCAACAAATTTCAACGAAGTGATTCATGGGGATGATTTCGCCGTTGCCGAGTACGAAGACGGCTCGCCCATTGCAGGCATCTGGTATGAAAAAGATTTTAATAATAAGCCGACATACCAAGAAAAAAACAGGGAAAACGAAATTATATTTTTTTCAAAATTGAAAAACATGCGCTTTGAAAATGATATTTATGGTGACCCCGTTCCAAAAACAAACGCCTCTGAAACGGTTTATTTTCAAAATAAAAATGTTTCAGGTCAAAGACAATAATGACCGACATGGAAAAAGGCTTTCTTAATATTGTGTTGCACGCTCATCTTCCTTATGTGCATCATCCAGAACATGATAGTTTTTTTGAAGAAAACTGGTTGTTCGAAGCCATTACCGAGTGTTATGTGCCGCTGATTGGTGTTCTTGATCGATTAGCGCGTGATAATGTGAATTATCGGCTGACACTGTCATTATCGCCGACATTGATATCAATGTTGTGTGATGAATTATTACAAACGCGCTACCTTAAGCATTTGCATAAATTGCTGGAATTGGCTGAAAAAGAAATTCTTAGAACCCGAAATAAACCGGAATATCAAAAATTGGCTCGAATGTATCGGCGCTTTTTTCTAAATACGCTGAAGGTTTATCAAGAGCAGTGTGCTTGTGACTTATTGAGCACATTTAAAAAACACTATTTAACCGGCAAACTTGAATTAATCACCTGTGCGGCAACGCACGGTTTTTTACCGTTACTCAGTGTGAGTGAAACCGCTGTTCGTAATCAGATCAATGTTGGTATTGAAACCTTTAAAGCAACAGTTGGCTTCGCGCCTGTTGGATTCTGGTTACCGGAATGCGGTTATTATCCTGGTTTGGAAGAGGCGCTTAGTGCTGCCGGTATCCGTTATTTTTTTGTTGATACACACAGTATTACCCATGCCAGCGAGCAGCCGTTGCATGGTGTTTATGCGCCGTTGGCCTGCAATAATGGGGTTGCTGCATTTGCTCGCGACCCCGATTCATCGCGCCAAGTTTGGAGTTCTCATGAAGGCTATCCGGGCGATTTTGATTACCGTGAGTATTACAGTGACATCGGTTTTGATCTGGATATTGACTATATTTCCCCTTATATTCTCGAAGGAAAAACCCGTGTCAATACCGGCATAAAATATCATCGAGTGACGGGGAAAAATACGGCGAAAGCAATTTATCAACCTAGATCTGCATTGCAAAAAACTAAGCAACATGCAGCAGATTTCATCACTAAATGCCAGCAACAAATTGATACGCTTAGCACTACGATGGGGCATTCGCTGCCGCCTGTTATTACGGCGCCCTATGATGCCGAATTATTCGGTCATTGGTGGTTTGAGGGGCCTTTTTGGCTAGAGCAGGTGTTGCGTATGGCAGATGAACCTACCAACGGTATTGAAACTGTCAGCGGGGTTGATTATTTGAATCGAGGATTCTCGTTACAAGTAGCGACACCTTCAGCTTCAACTTGGGGAGATCAAGGTTATTTCAGCTATTGGATCAACGAAAGCAATGACTGGATTTATCCTTTTTTGCACAAAGCCAGCACACAGATGGAAAAATTCGTTTGTGAATTGCAAGGCTTGAGTGTTTCGCCATTACAGGAACGCGCTTTAAACCAAGCCGTCAGATCAATTTTATTGGCACAGGCCTCTGATTGGCCGTTTATTATGAAATCTGGAACAACCATAGACTATGCCAATAAACGTATTACTGACCATCTTGCCAGATTCAATTATTTGCATAACAGTGTGCGTAGCGGCAAGATTGATGAGCGTTACTTGACCGCGTTGGAAATCATGGATAATATTTTTCCAGATATTAATTTCAGAAACTACTGCCCGAAAGCTACTGTTCCTGTAAGCACACTTCCTTAATTTCAGCTTACCTAATTGCTGAATAATCTCGGTGTATTCAATCCACAAGCCAGCCGTCTTAATCCAGTTAGCATTGTACGTTTTTTTGAAAGGTGTTAAAGGGGTAAGCACAATGGAGACAAGCAATGAACGAAATTAAACTGCTGACGGTTGAAAATGTTATTTCCCGAAAAAAACGCTTGGTTCAGCAAAGCCTGTCTTTTTTTATTTTGGTGGAAAGTGTTCGTTATGACAAAGATATAGCGGTTATTTGGGCAGGTGAAGACGGTGTATGGCATAGCCTGCCTGCCTCTTTTCACAGTAAATTGGATACCGATAAAGAATACTGGCAGGCGCAGGTCACAAGCCATCTTACCGCCGATCAGTCATTGCCTGGAAATATTCAATTTAGCTTGCGCTATCAGGCCTCAAGCGAGGAATATTGGGATAACAATAATGGCCTTAATTTTTCCAGCCAAGCTGATTCAGGTCTTCAAATTGCACCAAGCATTTCGATTTTAAATGTTGGATTTCAATCCGCATTAAATCATAACCAGAAATTTATCCCTATTACGGTAGCGGTTGATAACTCACTTGATGCTCAAAAAATTATCGTTCATTGGACTACCGATAACTGGCGCACAACCCACACAGCCCGTTGTTACTTTAAAAGAAAATACTGGGATAAAGAATTACTCAGCAATGCGAGGAATCCCAATCAATACCGCGTTCAAATGTGGAAAGGCTGGCTTAAAATTGGCAGTGCGTTTCGAGTGCAGTACAGTATTGAATGTGAGGGCAGGAATCAAACGGTATGGGACAACAACTACGGTAATAATTACTCAGTTTGTCATGAACCGTTAAAAGTTATGATTCTTAATTTGCATTGTTATCAGGAAGATAATCAAGATTATAAGCTCTCACTGATAGCTAAAGCGATTAATGAACTCAATGCCGATATTGTTTGTTTTCAGGAGGTTGCTGAACATTGGAATAACGGCCAAGGTGATTGGGATTCAAATTCGGCAAAAATCATCAATGATCGTCTTGACCAGTCCTATCATATTTACACTGATTGGTCGCATTTAGGCTTTGATAAATACCGCGAAGGCGTTGCTATTCTGAGCAGATATCCACTATTAAAGCAGGAGTCAGGCTATGTTTCGGATAGCCATGATCCTTTTAGTATCCATTCCAGAAAAGTGGTTATGGCTCAGGTGCATGTTCCCTATTTCGGGTTGATAAATGTATTTTCTGCGCATTTAAGCTGGTGGGAAGATGGCTTTCAAGCGCAGTTTAAACGGCTTCATGAGTGGGCCAGTGCCAAACATAACTGGCACGTTAAAGCGACGATGCTGTGCGGTGATTTTAATGTTACGGCTGGGTCGAATGGTTATTACCAGGTTGTCGATCGTCATGATTGTGATGATCAATATCTGGCCGCTAACGTGGTGGGCTTGCCCGAACAAAATTTTAGGCTTAATGATCCTTATTGGCAGCGCTATCTAGCGGATGATTACCGTATTGATTATATTTTTCTAACTAAAAACAGTGAAATACGTGCGGCTTCTGCGCAAACTTTGTTTACAGAAGCCGATTACGGACGGGTATCAGATCATTGTGGTTATTTCATGGTCTTTGAGCCGAAAAACACATAATAACAATAACATAAGAATTTATGAGGTAAATACATGCAGCCAGCAGAGCATTATGCGAGGCCTGTTCATGGCCATTTGGGTGGTTATTTTCAACGCACTAACGACATTAAAGAACCCTTTAATATTCGCTGGGGAAAAATAGAGTTTGATGTGTTCTATGGCGCACAAGCCAATGTAAAAGTTATTTTAAAAGTTTATCGAGACCAGGGTATTTGCGAAACCTATATTGTCGATACCGATGCTTATAACGTGCAATGGAATTATCACAAGCGAAGCACACGGGATTTTTATGTGTTACCTTCTTCGACGCATTTCGGCCAAGTGTCGTGCATCAAATTTTCATTTCTAGTCCATCTTAATGAGCATTCCATTGCTTCCCAACATGAATATATTTTCATGGATTGGCATCAATTGCAGGATGATCTTCCAAAGCATCGAGCGATTACCCGCGAGTGGACAACTGTCAATACTTATCATGCTTTTGAGCTGAATGCCAAAGAGTTGCAGTGTGATGTTGACTGGTATAACCATCATTTTGATGCCCTGCAACTGACGCCCAAATTTACCAAGGGACAGTTGTACCATCCTTTTCATCCGAAACGCTTTATTCATGAACATATTGATAAAGTGATACGCAGCAAACACGCTAATCCGGATCGATTATGTACCATCAAGGTCAGTGTTGATTGTATCGATGACGGCGATTTTATTTCGCATTTAATTCATGCGAGTAACCACCATGTGTTGGTGCAATGTATTGTCGATTGGCGAAAAATGACGCTGACAAACAGTAGTAATTATGCCCGATTAAAACGTGCCAATATTGAGTTGGTAGGTGTGTTTTGCACACCCAAACATCATTTAATAGAGGTTGAACCTGATATGCACACCAAATTTATCATTTTTAATAATGATGATTGTATTTTGGGTTCTTTTAATATTACGTTTGATCGTTGGTGGGCTAATTGGGAGTCCGGTATGACCTTTCATTCCAAAGGAGTATGCCGTTTGCTTGATAATATTTTCCAGAGTCAGCGTGGCGGTGTTATACAAAAATACGGTATCGATCCCTTAAGTCATTTCAATCTGCTTTATACTTTTGGGCGACATACGATGCTTAATGGCAAGCTTTATCGACCCCATCATGCCATTCTTGCAGAAATTCACCGCGCCAGACATGCCATCAAATTGTCATTATTCTTGATTGGTGACTTGTTAGGTGATCATCATGATAGTGTCGTAGATGCTTTGATACACGCTAATGACAGAGGTGTCGCTGTGCACATACTTCTTAACGGGCATCTGGCGCGACAGGGTAAAGTGGGTGAAGAGCGGCCGATGGAAGAAGAACTCAAACGACCTTTGTTACCCGCCATCGAGCGATTAAAATCAGGTGGTGTTTCGGTGGGACTGATTTATGGACAGGATGATCATCCGGTACCGTATTCTCCAATACATTCCAAATACTGCATTATTGACGATTGCATTGTCATTGAGGGTAGCTTTAACTGGTACAACACCTCTGTTTTTTCACACGATCTATTAGTCGTTGCTAATAGCAGGCATGTCGCACAATCCTATCTTTATGAGTTTTATCAAATACAAAAATTATTCAGAGTTTATTATTAAGTGATGAGTTAGTAACGTCTAACCAGCAATTTTTATCCTTCAATATATGATTGTCTAGGAACGTCTAATGATAGTTGTCGAAACCCTCATTCATGCCCGCTGGATTATACCCGTCGAACCGGAATCTATAACCCTCGAGTATCACACGCTGGCTGTTGATGCTGGCAGGATTGTTGATTTATTACCTACCGATCTGGCCAAACAAAAATATCAGGGGATTAGCACCGTAACGCTGGAAACTCATGCCTTGTTACCCGGCTTGATAAACAGCCATACCCATGCGGCAATGACTTTGATGCGTGGCATCGCTGATGATTTGCAGTTGATGGACTGGCTGACTCACCATATCTGGCCACTGGAACAAAAATGGATGAGTGAAGCGTTTGTTAGAGACGGAACTGATTTGGCGATTGCAGAAATGATCAGAGGCGGCACAACGTGCTTTAACGATATGTATTTTTTTCCTGAAATCACAGCACAACAAGCAATACGGAATGGTATACGCGCCAGTATTGGTTTGATTGTGTTTGATTTCCCAACGATTTGGGCGCAAAACAGCGACGCCTATATCGAAAAAGGCCTAGCTTTGCATGATCAGTTACGACATCAACCCCTTATTACGACTGCATTTGCGCCGCACGCCCCTTATACGGTTTCCGACGAGCCGCTGCAAAAAATAAGGCTATTATCAGATCAGCTCGGTAAGCAGGTGCACATCCACGTTCACGAAACTCGGCACGAAGTCGAACAAGCTCAGCAGCAAAGTGGTAAACGACCTTTGCAACGCCTTTATGAATTAGGCCTTGTTAGTTCCTCATTGATGGCGGTTCATGCTACCCAATTGACGGATGAAGAGGTGGCTTTGCTTGCCGAAAGGGGAGGGAATATCGTACATTGCCCTGAATCGAACCTGAAACTTGCTAGCGGCTTTTGTCCGGTTGTTCGTTGTCTCGATGCGGGTATTAATGTCGCATTGGGCACCGATGGTGCAGCTAGCAATAATGATCTGGATATGTTCGGAGAAATGCGTACCGCCGCATTATTGGGCAAAGCGGTAGCTGGAGATGCTAGCGCAGTGCCGGCTATGACAGTATTACGCATGGCGACGATTAACGGCGCCAAAGCATTGGGTTTGGCTCATGAAGTTGGGTCGTTAGCGTTAGGTAAAGCGGCCGATGTCATTGCTATCGACCTGAATCATTTGGAAACTCAGCCTTTATACTGTCCAGTCTCGCAAATTGTCTATGCGGCAAGCCGTCAGCAAGTTACTGATGTTTGGGTTGCTGGCAATCGGTTGTTAAATCAACGTCAGCTACAGACGATTGATCTCAATGAATTAACGGTAAAACTCGCGCATTGGCAGCAGAGGTTGAGTCAGTCCTCATAAGCGTGATTAAGTTGATTTTAGAACTTGCTTGCATTAGTGGCACTAGCGTTTAGGTGCGCTTGTTGGTAGTGCCGGATTTAGGCTATGCGGATGCTTTTGTTGAACATGGGTAGTAACAACCCAGTTTGCTCGTTAAAAATGCAATCAAAAAAGGGGCGTTAAGCCCCTTTTGCATTTTTATTCAGTGGATTTTTGCGCGGTGGCTTTTACTGATATATCAGCATCAGCTTCCAGACTACTCAGTACGGCGTTGAATTCCGTTTGACCAAACGCATTAGCAATATTTTTTTTTGCCAGATCAAGTTGCTTATTATCTGCATCACTCATAACGCCTTCCGTGACGTTGGTTAAATTCGCAACTATTTGATCGCCGGAAGGCAGAGATACAATAAATACGCTCGGTTTACCTCCCATTGGTTTTGCTGTCTTGAAGATGGCTTCACGTAATTGAGGTGGTAAATCAGCTGTTCTACGTGTTAATGCCTTGGTGCTTTTAACATCAAGTTTATTATCAGTTGCCACTGCTTGAATGTTTTCGCCTGCCAGTAAGCGTTCTTTTATTTGTTTTGCTTTTTCGGCAGTCAATAGTTTCGTTTTGTCGGTCAATAAAGCTTCGACAATATTTTTTCTGACGACATCTAAATTCTGTATAGCCGCCGGTTTGTGTTCTTGTAAACGCAATACCACTAAAAGCTCAGAACCCAACTCAACAGGTGTACTGTTGTTGCCTTGCAGGACTTCTTCAGTAAACGCAGCATTACGTATTTTGTCATCAGCGGCAATACCTTCACCTTTGTCTTTGGCAAATAATGTAGATTTTTTAATAGTAAGCCCCAGACCATCGGTTACTGACTGAAGACTATCGGGGTTTTGATAGCTTAATTCAGCTAATTTTTCACTCGATTCATAAAAAGTATTCTCTGCCTGGGCTTTTTGATATGCCTTGGTCAGCTCATTTTTGACGCTATCGAACGATTTACTTTCGCTAGGCAATAATTCCGTTACTTTTATTAAGTGATAGCCGAATGCTGATTTTACAGGATTGGATACTTCACCTTGTTTTAATGCGGTTGCAGCATCTTCAAACGTTTTTTCCATGACACCAACATTAAATAAACCTAAGTCACCACCTGCTTTAGCCGTTACTTTATCATCGGAAATTTCGGATGCCAGTAGAGCAAAATCTTTATTAACCAATTCTTGTTTTGCTTTTTTGGCCTTTTCTAAAGCTAGACTTTCGCTCACCTTATCATTGATTGCAAAGAGGATATGGCTAATTTTTCTGCGTTCCGGTGTCGTGTATTGATCTTTTTGTTCTTCATAAAAAGCTTTCAATTTATCATCGGTAACTACTATTTTTTTAGCGATTTCAGCAAGTGATAATTCGACATATTCTATGGAAACTTGCTCAGGGTATTGGTACAAATCTTGGTGCTGTTGATAGAAAGCAAGAATTTCTTCTTCTTTAGGTTGCTCTGATAAGGACTGCAAACCTATCGATACATAATCGACATCGCGTTGCTGATTTTGAATCTTGAAGAAGCTTTCCACATCATATTTTGTTGCAATAGCGCTATCGACAACACTGTGCTGAAACTGCTCCATTACCAGTGCGTTTTTAATTCTATTGACAAAGTCATTCGACGACAATCTTTGAGATGTCAGTAATGATTTATATTTTTTATCATCGAATTGTCCATCTGTCTGGAAATACTCTAATGATTTAATAAATTGGCGACTATCATCATCTGTTGATGTTAATCCTGTTGCATGAACATATTGTAATAACACTTCATCTTTTATGAGCTTTTGCAAGGCTTGTGCCTTCAGGTTTTGTTCATCAATACCTAACCCTTTGAGATTTTGGCTAAACTGTTCATAAGCTTTATTCACATCGCGTTGAAAAAAATCCTTATTACCCACGGATGCAATCGGTGCTTCCTGTCCGTTATCCATGTAATTATTAATACCCCATAATGCGAACGGTACACAAATTACTAATAAAATACCCCATGCAAAAGCGCCTTGCGATTTTTCTCTAATTTTGGTCAGCATAGATTTGTCCTAAATAAATCAACTTACGATGCAAAAAAAAAGCCCCGAACCAAAAGGTACGGGGCTTTCTTATTTTTGGCGAAGCGGACGGGACTCGAACCCGCGACCACCGGCGTGACAGGCCGGTATTCTAACCAACTGAACTACCACTCCAAAGTCTGGTGGGTGCTGAGGGGTTCGAACCCCCGACCCTCGCCTTGTAAGGGCGATGCTCTCCCA
>CANNKH010000045.1 GCA_947504985.1 Methylococcaceae bacterium
TATTTGGCTGTGCAACGAAAGCGGAATTTTGTTTAAAACATCCCGCTGATTTTTCTCCGCCAACGCAGTCCGATGGTAAAGATTCGTTGATTTGCGCCAACGAGATGATTAATAAAGCAATGGAAAATGGCAGCTATCGTTTCGACTGGATCCATCGGCGAATCGATAATGGTAAGGCATTTCCAGCCGAAGTCGCGCTGAGCGTTATGCAACTTAATGGTAAATCAATTGTTCTGGCAACGGTGCATGATATTACCGAGCGCAAGCAGTACGAAGAAAAATTCCTGCAACTCGCCGAGGCGCAAAACCAGCTACTGCAATCGGAAAAAATGGCGACAATTGGTCAGTTAGCGGCTGGCGTAGCGCATGAATTAAACAATCCTATTGCCTTTGTTAATTCAAATCTAGGGACACTTGAAGGCTACCTTAAAAATATATTGAAAATCACCGCGTTTTGTCAGTCGGCTGCCAATCCCGTTGAGCTTGCAAAAATTAACGCAATAAAAGCGGGTATGGACTTTGACTATCTGAAGTCCGATGTCTTCCAATTGGTAGCGGAATCAAGAGATGGCTTGTCACGCATGAAAAAAATTGTGCAGGATCTGAAAGACTTTTCCAGAGTGGGCGAATCAGAGTGGCAATTAGCCGATCTGCATCATTGCCTTAATTCAACGTTAAACATTGTCTGGAATGATCTTAAATACAAATGCACTGTGACCAAACATTATGCCGATGACTTACCACAAATTTGTTGTCTTGCCTCGCAACTCAATCAGGTCTTTATGAATTTGCTGGTTAATGCAGGACAAGCTATTGAAACTCGCGGCGAGATAACCATTACCACACGTCCATGCCCAACCGACAGTTCATCGGTTCAGATTTTGATTGCCGATACAGGTATTGGCATTCCAGCAGAAAACATCAAGCGTATTTTCGATCCGTTTTTTACTACCAAGCCGGTAGGAAAAGGCACTGGTCTAGGGCTTTCAATTGCATGGGGTATTATTGCCAAACATCACGGTACACTGGCTATTGATAGCAATGAAGGCGCTGGCGTCACGTTTACCATTACCTTGCCGATCAATCATCATGTCTGAATAATCAAGACGGAAAATAATATGACCATTTTGAATTGGAATAATCAACTGGAGCTTGGCATTGAGTCCGTTGACAAACAACATAAACATCTTATTGATTTGACTAACCAATTGGATGATGCTCTTGCTATCGGTGCTGAGCGTAATACCCTCATTAATATTGTAAATGACTTGATTGATTATACGGTTTACCATTTTCAGCATGAAGAACAACTGATGTTAAAAGCGCAGTTTAACCCTGAGATATATGGCATACACAAAGCGGAGCATGAGGAATTTGTAGAAAAAATGGGGCAAGTTCAGCGTGATATCGAGTTTGATATTAATGTTCTTTCGGATGATTTAATGGATTACTTGGTCAATTGGCTTTGTCATCATATTCTCAATACCGATAAGCAAATGGCGCTGAGCCTTATTAACGGTGTCGATGCCGCTCAAATTCAAATTGATCAACAAGAGCATAACGAAATTATGCAGAGTAATTTGTATTCAGCGTTGCGTGAAAGTGAAAATCGTTTTAAAGAACTCGCTGAAAATGTTGCCGCATTAATCTGGATTACTAATGCTAATCACGTGCCTATTTTCTGTAATCAATTTTGGTTTAGCACTTATAACTTACAGCTTGATACGTTGACGCGCGAGCAATGGCTAGCGGTCATCCATCCCGATGACCGCGTAAAAGTAACCCAAACGTATCGTCTTGCGGCGGAAGAACGCAGTAAGTTTAAAATTGAATACCGCTTGCAAGCAGCAGATGGAAAAATCACATGGATTTACGAAACCGCCGTGCCCAGAATCCAAAAAAACGGCAGCTTTGCCGGATTAATGGGTTGTGGCATGGATATTACTTCGCAAAAGCAGGCAGAAACCGTGCTTGCCCGTAGTAATGCACAATTAGAAGAAGAAGTGGCAAAACGTATTCAGGAACTTATCGACATTAACCACTCCCTGGAGTTTGAAAAAAACCAACAGATGCTGCTCAATAATCAGTTAAAAGAAGCGCAAGCGCATCTAATTCAATCCGAAAAAATGGCCTCTATCGGGCAATTGGCAGCCGGTATTGCCCATGAAATTAACAATCCATTAGGCTATATCAATTCAAATCTTTCCAGTCTAAAGCAATACACTAAAGGCATTATCAGTGCCATAGAAATAGCCGAGCAGTTGAGCAAGCAGCTACCGGTCGATCATCCTGATGTGCTTTGTTTTAAGCAATTACAGAAAGAAATGGATCTCGATTTCATGAAAACCGACTTGCCTGATTTAGTGAATGAATCCATCGAAGGAGCAACTCGTACCAAAAAAATTGTTCAGGATTTACGTGATTTTTCACGTATTGATAAACCGGAACTTGATTTATTCGATGTTGAAGCCGGATTGGATGCCACACTGAATATTGTTCATAACGAGCTCAAATTCAAAGCGGATGTCATTAAAGACTATATTGGCTTACCACCATTTGAATGCGTGGGTGCGCAACTTAATCAGGTTTTCTTAAATTTATTGGTTAATGCCGCGCAAGCTATCGAAGGGTTTGGCAAAATTTATGTGCGTACGGGTTATTTAGATTCAGAATGGCTATGGATTGAAATTGAAGACACCGGAAAAGGCATTCCAAAAGCCATTCAAACCAAAATTTTTGACCCGTTTTTTACTACCAAACCCGTGGGTAAAGGCACAGGACTGGGTTTATCACTATCGTATCAGATCATTCAGGATCATCATGGCAGAGTTGAACTTGATTCAGTGATAGACCGAGGTACAAGACTTCGTATTTATTTTCCGATTCATCCTGTATCCAAACAAACCCGGTAGGTCAGGCTGACCAGCGAAGCAGGCGATACGGCGATATTCAGTTTCGGCTTAACCGCTGCGCCCCACCCTCACCTTTACCGCCGCTAATTGGTCTACGCTGCAAACCGTGACCGTGACCGGTCAAAACGATAGCGTGGTCGATGGTGATATTGCTTACACCATCAACGGCAAAATCAGCACGCTGGATGTGGTGTACAAAAGCGTATCGGTTAAAGGCGTGACCTTGACCAATCAAGATACGCCAATCGCCCCCGTGGAAACTATTAATGGCACCGATGACATTGACCAATTGCAAGGCACCGCCGCGCCCAGTTATGTGTTGGGCAAAGCCGGTGATGATGATTTATCCGGCGGTGCCGGCAAATGATACGGTTTACGGCAGTTACGGTAACGATTTGCTGTTTGGTGAAGATGGCAATGATTTGTTGTACGGCGAGCAAGATGCCGATTATCTGGACGGCGGCGCTGGCAATGACAGTTTTGTGTTTAACGCCGCCCTAACCGCGAACACCGATAACATCACCGATTTTGCGCCCGTTGATGACACCATTAGACTGGAAAACCTGATTTTTACTAAATTGACGGTGCCTGGCGTGTTAACTGCCGATTTCTTTGGGCATTAGATCCCAATGATTTTGTCATCTATAACCCAACCACGGGCGCGGTAACGTATGATTCTGACGGCAGCGGTGCCGGTCAAGGCGTACAGATTGCGATGTTGGGCGTTAATCTGACATTGACCAATGCCGATTTTGTGGTGATTTAACGTTGTAGGGTGGTTTCGCGACAGCAAACCACCGTTGATACGTCTCAAAATACCTACGGGGCACAAATGGCGGATTGCCTGACGGCGAATCCGCCCTACAACGAACACTTGATCGGGACAGACACGCTAGCCCCTTGAAAGCTTATGTGCCAGTTAATAGTTCCGACTGCAACCACTTAATCTCATCCCTAATTTTTGCCGCCTGCTCAAACTCAAGATTTCTAGCATGTTGGTACATGGTTTCTTCTAGCTGTTTCAGTTTTTTTGCCTGTTGCTTGGGCGTCATGGTCTGATAATTTGCCGCAGTCTCCGCCACTTTACTGACTGATTTGAGGCTACTGACCCCTGCCCCAGGAATAGCCACTTGCAAAATATCCGCGACCGCTTTAAGAATAGTGGTCGGGGTAATGTGATGTTCAACATTATATTGATGCTGTTTTTCGCGGCGACGTTCCGTTTCATCAATCGCCTGTTGCATCGAACGGGTGAGGCGGTCGGCATATAAGATGGCCTTGCCTCGCACATTACGCGCCGCACGCCCCATCGTTTGCACCAATGACACCGTTGAGCGCAAAAAACCTTCTTTGTCGGCATCCAATATCGCCACCAAGGTGACTTCGGGTATATCCAAGCCTTCACGCAACAAATTAATACCGACCAGTACATCAAACTGCCCTAGCCTCAGATCCCGAATAATCTCGACACGTTCTACCGTATCAATATCAGAATGGAGATAACGCACCTTGATGCCATGCTCCTGTAAATATTCGGTTAAATCCTCTGACATTCTTTTTGTTAGTGTCGTCACTAAGACACGCTCTTTCAAGCTGACGCGCTGAGTTATTTCCGATAATAAATCATCCACTTGCGTTATCGCCGGACGCACTTCTACTATGGGGTCGAGTAATCCGGTCGGCCTGACCACCTGTTCAATAAAAACGCCGCAATGTTCTTTTTCGTACACACTCGGCGTTGCTGACACATAAATACGTTGCGGGGCTTTTAACTCAAATTCTGCAAATGTCAACGGTCGATTATCTAGCGCAGAAGGCAGACGAAAACCATATTCCACCAGCGTTTCTTTGCGGGAACGATCGCCTTTATACATTGCGCCGATCTGCGGTATCGTCACATGGCTTTCGTCAATAACAACCAGTGCGTTGTCGGGCAAATAATCAAACATAGTTGGTGGTGGCTCGCCCGGCGCACCACCCGATAAATACCGCGAGTAATTCTCTATCCCCGAGCAATAGCCAATTTCCAAAATCATTTCAATATCGAACAGCGTGCGTTGCTCCAGACGTTGCGCTTCGACCAGTTTATTCAATGCACGCAGTTGCTCAAGACGCGCTTTTAGTTCAATCTTGATAGCGTCGACGGCAGACAATAACTGCTCGCGCGGGGTCACATAATGGTTTTTTGGATATACGGTATAACGAGCTATCCGGTGCAAAATCTCGCCGGTTAAGGGATCAAACAATGACAACCGTTCAACTTCATTATCAAACAGTTCTACTCGTAACGCGTCGTTATCGGATTCCGCCGGAAAAATATCGATCACTTCGCCACGCACCCGATAAGTCGCGCGGCGTAACTCGACATCATTGCGGGTGTACTGCATTTCAGCAAGTCGGCGCAAAATTGCCCGCTGATCAATCAAGTCACCTTTAACCAGATGCAATACCATTTCAAAATAGGATTCCGGCTCGCCCAAACCATAGATTGCTGACACTGTTGCAACAACAATGGTATCTGGTCGTTCAATCAGCGCTTTAGTCGCCGATAGCCGCATTTGCTCGATATGCTCATTTAGCGAGGCATCCTTATCAATAAAGGTGTCCGATGCGGGGACGTAGGCTTCCGGCTGATAATAGTCGTAATAAGAAACAAAATACTCGACGCTGTTTTCAGGAAAAAACGCCTTCATTTCGCCATATAACTGCGCCGCCAATGTTTTGTTAGGCGCCATAATCATCGCCGGACGCTGTAACTGTTCAATCACATTAGCAATCGTAAAGGTTTTTCCAGAACCGGTAACCCCTAGTAAGGTCTGATGTACCTCACCATCATTCAAACCTTCTACCAGTTGTTTGATGGCCATCGGCTGGTCGCCAGCGGGTTGGAAATGACTATGAATTTTGAATGGTTTTTGCATGGGTCTGAATCCAAAGCAACGCATGATTTATTGTTTGCACTTAAGTATTTGGTTCAGTCTTGTCTAATTTGTAGATTCACATCCATTGATGTTAATGATCGCCAATGTTGTGTTAGCTGCTTACCAACGTAAATTAATCTAACACCATGACACACCTGCTAACTTTCCTGACCAGCAAGCAACCGCTGGATATTATTCTTATGCCGCCAAAGCAAAAAGACCATCATCACTACAGATGCCGCAACGATTGCTTTATCTCCAATAATAAACCACGCATATATCGGCGATAAAACTGAAGCAACCAAAGCCGCTAATGATGAAACCTTGCCCAGCTTATACATCAAAATCCAGGTTCCCATTACCGAAAAACCCAACACCCAAGAAAACCCAAGTAACACACCAACTGATGTTGCAACACCTTTGCCGCCTTTAAAGCCAAAAAATACCGGATATAAATGCCCCAAAAATGCAGCAATACCGATTATCGCCAACAGCTCCATAGAAACACCAAGCAAATTCGCAATGTAAACAGGACATAAGCCTTTAAGTAAATCACCCAACAAGGTAATTCCTGCGGCTTTTTTGCCCCCAAAACGCATTACGTTGGTCGCCCCAGGATTTCCAGAGCCTTGCTCGCGAGGATCAGGCAACCCCATTAATTGACAAACAACAATCGCGCTACAAACTGAGCCTATCAAATAAGCTGCCGGAACAAACAACCATTCAATCATCGTATACCTGTTATTTAGAATTTATAAGCTCAAAACTTGTAAGCCAGCCTTATTTACCTGATACTTACGCTTTTTTTAAAAGCGCACATCATAACCGGAAAATAACTATGGACATCATTTTTTTAGGTGGTCTTGAAATAGATACCGTCATCGGTATTTACGATTGGGAGAGGGGAAAAAGACAAACGGTTATCCTCGACATTGAAATGGCTTTCGATATAAAAAAAGCGGCAGAAACCGATGACATTAACTACGCGCTTGATTATAAAACCGTTTCCGACCGAATTATTGCTTTTGTCAAAGGCAGTCAATTTTTTTTGGTTGAGCGTCTTATTTCCGAAATTGCTGACCTTATTCGAATGGAATTTAACGTGCCTTGGGTAAAAATAACTCTAAATAAAAAAGGGGCAATTGGTAGTGGTATTGATGTTGGCATTATCATTGAACGCGGGGAAAAAAAACCGTGAACCGAGGCTATATCAGTATAGGCAGTAATATCGATAGAGATAAACATATTACTGCGGGCTTACTAGCGCTAGAACAACAATTTGGGAAATTAATTATATCTAGCCTTTATGAGTCTGAACCCGTTGGTTTTTCTGGTGAGAATTTTTACAATCTAGTGGTAGGCTTTGACTCTGAGAGTGATGTTAATCGCGTAGCCCAACAGTTAAGGCAAATTGAAATCGCTAATGGCCGCACGCCTGACAGTAAAAAATTCTCTGCACGCACACTTGATCTTGATCTTATCCTGTACGGCAATCTGATTATCAATGACGGTAAACTGCAAATACCGCGTAATGAAATTGAACGCTATCTATTTGTTCTCGAGCCATTAGCAGAAATTGCCCCAACCCTGAAACATCCTGTCCATAATTTAAGTTATAGTGATTTATGGCAAAAAATGGACAAAACAAATACCAAACAGCGCCGCATTCCGTACCTTTTTAATTCCTTGCAAAGAATTCAAAACATCTCGAATCTTGCCAAATAGCCGAAATGATCGGATACGATAGGATAGAAATCACCGTTAAAGATAATATCCATCGCTTTGATTTGTATCGGGTGACCATTACGCTTGAAGATATGGTCAATGCGCTTTGGTTTAGCGTTTTTCCAGCCGTCAATTTGACCATGATAACTAGGTTGGTAAAAACGGTGAGGGTGTAATTCGTGATATTGATCCACATATTCGGCATTGCCTACGATGTGGTTATAAGCCTGTTCTCCGGCGGGCGAATTGAAGTCGCCAACAATGACATCACCCCTAACACCGAAGTGCAAGCGAGAGTGGATTAGCTTTCGAAGGTTAGCATATTCTTCAAAAAAACCATGATGCGACCAACTCAAATGCACATTAGAAACGTGCAACAAGCCAAACCACGGAACATCAATGCACGATACCGTGATGTTTCTGGACATGTAATTGTCTTTGCGGTGATCCACAGAAACATAATCAGAATAATTGTGCCGCATTGGAAAGCGACTCATGATAGCGGTCCCTTCGCGCCAACGATGAAAGCCAATGTGACTCCAGTCTTGATGGATATAATACCAATGCCCCCAATGGCGTAATTTCTTACAAATCCTAAATGCCATGTTAGAAGGTGATTCGCCATAAGGCGTACTTATGGGATCGTACAAATATTCGCCAACCTCCTGAAAACAAATGACATCAATCCTTAAATGAGCAATTGCCTCGGCGAGGATATTCACCTCCCGCTCATGTTGATGCATAGTATCAAACGGACAATACCTTGGGTGTTGTTGATAAGTATGGAGATTCAGCGTCAGTAGCGAGAGTTGCATAAAGTGGCTTCTTAATCCTAACATTCAATGTTTCAGTAGCTATGTCGCTTTATAAGCGCTACCCGCAGAGGAAATGAGCATGAAACTTATCATGCACTGAGTAAGTAGGTGATCAAAAGTCTTTTAACATTTCTTAACATGACAAAGTGCTTGCCGCACCCAGACTATATGAAGTGGACGGTATTTTATTTTGTTAAAAGACTTTTGAACGATTACTTATAAAACAATATTACGGACAGATTTTAACCCGTTAGTGCCCCGAAGTTACAAAGCTCAGCATAGACGGAGATGATTTAATAAAATTCAGGTCTATAGCTGCAAGAAAGTCTTTCAAGTTTTGTTTTGATAAAAGAGTGTACGGTAATGAATCAAGCAATAACGCAAACATCGCGTTAATTACGAAAGTGTTCTCAACAGATTAGAATAATCTTCGGCAATTTTGTGGTCAGATTCTTTTAATTCATTCACTCGCTTACATGCGTTCATTACCGTGGTGTGATCGCGACCACCAAACGCTGCGCCTATTTCAGGGAAACTATGTGACGTCAACTCCCTCGCCAAGCTCATTGCTATCTGTCGTGGACGCGTCACCGTTTGTTTCCTATTTTTAGAAGATAAATCGGCAATGCGAATTTTGTAATATTCCGCAACTGTTTTTTGGATATTGTCTATATTAACCAATTTATCTTGCAGCGAAATTAGATCATGCAGCGCTTCTTTGGTAAATTCAGTGGTAATTTCCCGCCCGGTAAATTGCGCATTAGCAATAACTCGACGCAAAGCGCCCTCAAGATCTCTAACATTCGACGGAATCCGTTTTGCAATGAAAAAAGCCACTTCTTGTGCCAAATCAACATTAACCAGTTGTGCTTTTTTCATCAAAATAGCTGCTCTTGTTTCCATATCCGGTGGCTCTATTGACACCGGCAACCCCCAGCCAAATCTCGACTTTAAACGGTCTTCAAGACCTACAATTTCTTTCGGATATTTATCGCAAGTTAACACGACCTGATGTTTTTTTTCCAATAAGGTGTTAAAAGTATGAAAGAATTCTTCCTGAGAGCGCTCCTTGCCGGCAAAAAATTGGATATCATCGATAAGCAGTACGTCAATAGCCCGATAAAACTGCTTAAAAGCATCAATAGTATTTTGCTGCAACGCCCTTACCATGTCCTGTACAAATTTTTCGGAATGCAAATAAACAATATTGGCTGACGGATTTTTTTGTAAAACGGCATTGCCTATAGCATGCATCAAATGCGTTTTACCCAACCCCGAGCTACCGTATATTAATAATGGGTTATAAGCTTTACCGCTATTTTCAGAAACTTGAATAGAAGCTGCTCGTGCCAACTGATTAGATTTACCTTCAACAAAATTGTCAAAGGTAAACGCTTTATTAAGAAAATTAGGTGTAGATTTTTTTGTTTCAGCCGGTTTTGTCATACCTGTAGCAACAGGAGCAGATGATTTTTTGGAACCAATTTCCAGCGTTAATGTTAAAGCACCATTCGAAAATTCATGAATCGTTTCTTCAATTTTTGCAAAATGCCGCTGCTTAACCCAGTCCAATACAAAACGGTTAGGTGCTAATAATTTAATATGACCATCACTTTCTACAGCCTGAAGCGGTCGTATCCAAGTACTGAAATCTGCATTAGAGATTTCATTTTCAAGTTTAGCAAGACAGTTATCCCAAATTGAACTCATTGAAGTATATAAGATATTGATTTATTAGGAGGAGAATAGTACAGATCATTACTATACAGCAATAAAGCATTACACTATAGAATTGACAGGGCAAGCCGTTTATTTTATCATCGAACGTCTTTTTTATCAGTTTTTGATAACATTCATCCGATTAGGTTTTAGTAACAATGAAAAGAACATACCAACCCAGTAAAATTAAACGCGTTAGAACCCACGGTTTTCGTAAAAGAATGGCAAGCGTAGGCGGTCGTAAAGTATTAAGTGCACGCAGAGCCAAAGGTCGTCACAAGTTAACGGTTTAATAGTTTGCTGTGTGCCAAAAAAAGTTTGGTTTTTCTCCACAATGTCGGTTAAAAAAGCCCGCTGAATATAAAAAAGTTTTTGCTAAGCCAGTAAAATCAAGTGATCAATATTTCACCTTGTTAGCTATAAACAACGAGTTAGATCGCCCAAGGCTTGGCTTGGCAATTGCTAAAAAAAATATAAAAAAAGCGGTACACAGAAATCTGATTAAACGGACTGTTAGAGAAAGTTTTAGATTACAACAACATTTAGGGAGCATGGATATTGTTGTTTTAGCCCGCAAGGAAGCCGTCGATGCACCGTTGGAATTATTAAGAAAGTCATTGGAAAAACATTGGCTAAAGTTGGTAACCCGATGCGCTTCGTACTCATAGCAATTATAAAGTTTTACAAATACTTTATCAGTCCCTTGCTTGGGTCTAACTGTCGTTTTTATCCAAGCTGTTCAACTTATTCCTTGGAAGCACTACAGCGTCACGGCGCTATTATCGGCTCCTATCTCACTCTCAGAAGATTAATAAAATGTCATCCTTTTCATGAAGGTGGCATTGATCCCGTTCCAGAAAAATTTGGTAATAAGAATGGATAATATAAGATTTGTATTAATCGTAGTTTTTGCGATGCTGGTTTTTATGCTGACCCAAGCGTGGGAACAAGACTATGGCCCAAAAGCGGAAATAGCCGCAATTACAGCACCTGACAGCGTCAATGTTAAAGAAGATTTACCTTCCGCATCGACATCAAACACATCCGAACCGATAGCAACAGCAGCACAAAATTCCCCTACAGTATCTATAGCGAAAAAATCCACAGCTAAAATCATAACCGTTAAAACTGATGTTATTGATCTCGAAATTGATACTCAAGGCGGTACAATTCGTAAACTGGATTTATTGAATTATCCTGTTGAGCGCGATAATTCAGTCGTCAATAAATTACGCAATATTATTGGGTTAGCGGTTGCAGAAAAAAATTATGCTCCAGTCAGGTTGTTTAATACTACCGCTGAAAAAATGTTTGCCGCACAAAGTGGATTGATAGCTGGTAGCGATCAAATGTCGGCGCCCAACCATTACACACTATTAAGCAGTGATCAAGACAGCTATACCTTGCCTATAGGACAAGACAGTTTGACGGTTCCGCTGAAGTGGGCAGACAACAAGGGCTTGACTGTTAGCAAAATATTCACTTTTAAGCGCGGTAGCTATGAAATAACCTTGACCCAAGATATTAACAATACCTCGGGAAAAACATGGTCTGGTCGCCAATATAGCCAATTATTGAGAGTGCCGGATACTGAAAATAAAGGCAATATGCTGACTGGTGGAATGCGAGCTTACGATGGCGGTGTTATTTATACCGAAAAGGACAAATATCAGAAAATAAGTTTTGATGATATGACTGACAAGAACCTCGATGTCGCAACCCGAGGTGGTTGGGCGGCCATGATTCAACATTATTTTGCTTCAGCCTGGATTCCACCGGCAGATCAGGAAAACCATTTTTATACCAAATTATTGCAAGATGGTCGTTATGTCATAGGCTCGTATTCTCCAGTTATTAGCATTGAGAACGGCGCTACAGTTCAATTGGTTTCCCATTTATTTGCTGGGCCAAAAATCCAGCCCGTTATGGAAAAAATAGCGACAGGCCTTGAACTAACCGTTGATTACAGTGTGCTTACTTTTATAGGTAAACCGATTTATTGGTTGTTGAATCAGATTCATAATCTGGCAGGTAACTGGGGTGTCGCCATTATTGGTGTGACGTTATGTATTAAATTACTGTTTTTTCCACTGTCACAAGCCAGCTTCAAATCAATGGCTAAAATGCGTAAAATTCAGCCACGACTTAAAGAACTACAAGAACGCTTTAAAGATGATAGGCAGCGCTTTAATACCGAAATGATGGCAATGTACAAAAAGGAAAAAGTAAATCCCCTCGGAGGCTGCTTGCCTGTACTGGTACAAATTCCAGTCTTCATGTGTCTTTATTGGGTATTAAGCGAAACTGTTGAATTCCGTCAGGCACCCTTCATGCTATGGATACAGGATTTATCGGTGGAAGATCCTTTCTACTTATTGCCCCTAGTTATGGGAATAACAATGAAAATCCAGCAAAGCCTAAATCCAGCTCCGATAGACCCTATCCAAGCAAAAGTCATGAAAATGTTCCCGGTTGTCTTTACCGTTTTCTTCCTGTTTTTCCCGGCCGGTCTGGTTTTATACTGGGTTGTAAATAATACCCTATCCATTATCCAGCAATGGTATATCACCAAGACAATTGCCGAAGCACCTTAGATTTTTGAGTGGTGTTAGATAATCCAGATACCATTGCAGCCATTGCAACGCCGCCAGGGAATGGCGGTGTTGGTATCATCCGCATATCAGGATCATTAATTCATGATATCGCCAAACAATTGCTATCCCAATCCTTAATTCCCAGAACAGCCCGTTATTCAGCATTTCTTGATGCTGATGGATCAGTGCTTGATTCAGGGATTATGCTTTACTTTCCCGGCCCCGCCTCTTACACAGGTGAAGATATACTTGAATTGCAGGGGCATGGTGGCTCTGTCGTACTGGATATGCTATTACGGCGAGTTTTGACATTAGGCGCAAGACTCGCTAACCCTGGTGAATTTACCGAACGAGCTTTTCTCAATAATAAGCTGGACTTGGCTCAGGCTGAAGCAGTCGCCGACTTAATCGAAAGCTGTACCGAGCAATCAGTCCGTTCTGCACAAAAATCAATGCAAGGCGTTTTTTCAGCCCAAATCAATACGCTAGTCGAAGAACTAACCGAGCTTAGAGTCTACGTCGAAGCCGCAATTGATTTCGTCGATGAAGAAATTGATTTTCTTACTGACGGTGTTGTCGAAAATCGCATCATCTGCTTATCAGAACGCATTAAACAAATCCAGAAAACCGCCCAACAAGGCCGATTATTACGTGATGGCATGACAGTCGTTTTAGCGGGCAAACCGAATGCCGGCAAATCCAGTTTACTTAACGCCCTGGCCGGACACGAAGCCGCTATAGTTACCGATATAGCCGGAACTACCCGAGATGTACTGCGCGAACGCATACAATTAGAAGGTATGCCTCTGCATATTATTGATACCGCAGGCTTGAGAGAAAGCGACAATTTTGTAGAGCAGGAAGGTATGCGCCGGGCTCGCGAAGAAATTCACAAAGCCGACAAAGTGCTGCTATTGATTGATGTCAGAGAGCCAGAAAACGAATCGATACTGCAAACACTACCTAAAGACATTGATATCACACGAATTTACAACAAAATAGATTTACTGGGCTTACCTCCTAAAATAGAGCAAACCGAACAAGGCATTTGCTGTTATGTGTCGATTAAAACCGGCGCTGGCGTGGATCTACTTATTCAACATCTTAAACAAAGTGTTGGCTTTAACGCCGGCGATAATGTTTTCATCGCCAGAAGACGGCATCTCGACGCCTTGGAACGAGGACTAGAATTTGTTAAAAGCGCATTAACACAATTACAAATAAACTATGCAGGCGAACTTGTCGCCGAAGATTTACGACAAGCCCAACAAAGTCTGGCTGAAATAACTGGAACCGTGTCATCAGATGACCTACTTGGAAAAATATTTTCCAGTTTCTGCATAGGAAAGTGAATAGGTAAAACAAGGGCAAACAACAAACAAGCAAAGTCAACAAAATAAGGGTGTGTAGCGATATACGCCCTTTTTTATTGTCTTATTTTTGCCTTTACTTACCCATTTTTTACCCCTTATGCACCTAAAAAAGTGCCCCCCCCCCCCGCTGAAACGCCCTAAAACGACATGCCCTTATTGACCACCCACAAGGCAATTAAAGTATATTTCAATAACGGTTACTTTGCACGGCCGATATTTTCACGTCTATTTTCAAGCAAAGCTATCGTGTAACCCCCCTGCGTCAGAATAGTTGTCGCCTCAAATTTTAAGAGAAAAGTAAAATTTGAGATTGGACATGAAAAAATATAAAAGGTATTCAGCTGGCTTCAAAGAGCAAGCCCTATCTGGGCTACCAACTTAAGACGGGACATCGAGTAACATCAACGAGTTAAAGGTCAACCGCTCACGGCTCTTTCGAGGTAATGGCAGTTCCTCCATCCTATCAAGCACCCATAAAAATAGATCAGGA
>CANNKH010000046.1 GCA_947504985.1 Methylococcaceae bacterium
CTACCGATACTGATAAACCGCCTGATTAGCTTGCTCGGGCTTGCCGCATCACTCGCTTTAAATCGCTAACCGTCTGCGCCAATCCTGAAAACAACGCTTGGGCGATAATGGCATGACCAATATTCAACTCGACAATTTGTGGGATTTTGCAAATAGCTTCAACATTGTAAAAGTTAAGGCCGTGTCCGGCATTGACTTGTAACCCGCCGCTGTGTGCATAATTTGCGGCATGTTGCAACCGTGCCAATTCTTCAGCCTGATTTTGTGGATTGACAGCATCGGCATAACCTCCGGTATGTAACTCTATAACAGGCGCACCGGCTTTGATTGCCGCATCAATCTGCGCTTCTTCAGAATCTATAAATAATGACACTTCAATACCGGCATCCGCCAATCTGGCACAGGCCTCTTGCAAACGCAACAGATTGCCCGCAACATCCAACCCACCTTCTGTCGTCAATTCTTCACGTTTTTCTGGCACCAGACAACACGCAAAAGGCCTAACCTTGACGGCTATATCGATCATTTCATCGGTCACGGCCATTTCCAAATTGAGGCGGGTATGAATCATGTCTTTCAATAAAAAAATATCTCGATCCTGAATATGACGACGATCTTCACGCAAATGCGCGGTAATGCCGTCAGCCCCGGCCTGTTCAACAACCAACGCCGCTTGCACAGGTTCGGGATAACGCGTTCCTCTCGCTTGTCTTAGCGTGGCAACGTGGTCAATATTTACGCCTAATAAAATAGCTTGATTGTTCATGGTCATATTTTTTTGATAATTTGATTAATAACAGTACGGCTTTTGAGCGGCTTGCCTTGCAAATGACTATCTATCACTGCCCTCATCAATAATTTTGCCTCACCAAGCACTTGTCTATCAGTAAAGTCTTTTCTTTTAATAGCTATCAATGCTCTTCCTGTAAACACGCCTTGTTCTGCCTCGATAAGCCCTTGCTCTTTATTGAAGAAATACTTTTTCGTTGGCTCAATCGGTTGTCCATTGCAAGCCGCGTATTCCAGTTGCAAGCCATAACCAATATGCGCCATAAGTTCATATTCAAAAATACGCAACGCAGGCTCCATACCGGAAACGGTTGCAAGGCTGTTTAAACATTTTTGATAGTCGATAAATACTTCAGGATGGGGATCGTCTTTATGCAAAAAAAAACCAATTAACTCATTGACATAAAAGCCGCAATAAAGCGCGAGGCCAGTTAATTGCAAAATGGGGGGAATGGTTTCAACATCAGTCAGGATTTTTAACTCAGCCTTGCCAACGTATGAGATAGTTAGCGGAACAAAGGGTTGCAACAGTCCCGCTGTTTTTGATTTGAGTTTTCTGACGCCTTTAGCCAATATCGAAACTCGACCAAAATCCTGCGTAAAGGCATCGATAATCAAACTGGTTTCACGATATTTTTGCTGTTGCAGAATGAAAGCAGGTTGCAGATAAACAGCAGTTTCAGTCATTAAAACCCAAACTTTGCAAAGCTCGTTCGTTATCTGACCAGCCTCTTTTAACCTTGACCCAAAGCTGTAAATAGACTTTCTGACCAATGAGTTTTTCAATATCGACTCTGGCATCGGTGCCGACTTTTTTCAGCATCTCGCCATCTTTGCCAATCACGATATTTTTTTGGGTGGTGCGTTCCACCCAGATAATCGCGTATATTTTGGTAATTGTAGGCAGTTCTTCATAACGCTCAATTTCTACCGTTAATTCATAAGGCAATTCGGCACCCAAGCGTCGGGTTAATTTTTCTCTGACAATTTCTGCGGCCAAAAACTTTTCAGGACGATCTGTCACCTGATCTTCAGGATAAATTAGCTCGTTTTCTGGCAACAATGCAAAAACCAATGCCTCAAGCTGATCAAGATTAGTCCCTTTCAATGCTGAAATAGGCACCAAATGCTGAAAAGGAAATCGGTGTTGCGCGGTATCAAAAAAAGTCAAGATAGCGTCCTTTTCCTTAACTTTATCCACTTTGTTGACAGCAAGAATCACCGGTAATCCGGCTTGTTCCAGTTTTTTAAAGATAACCTCATCGTATTCATGCCAAGACAAACCGTCTATCAACCAGACAATCACATCAACACCCAGCAAGGTGCTCTCCGCAGTACGGTTTAAATGTCGATTCAAGGCGCGGGTTTCATTATTGTGCATACCCGGCGTGTCCATATAAATGGCCTGCCCTGCAGCGGTGGTATTGATGCCCAGAATGCGATGCCGGGTGGTTTGGGGTTTGCGCGAGGTGATGCTGATCTTCTGTTTCAGCAAATGATTCATTAGCGTTGATTTACCTACGTTAGGTCGCCCTATCAAGGCTACGAAACCACAATTCATTGATTATCCTTAGTTAATAATAATTCGAGCATTTTCTCTGCCGCTGATTGTTCGGCTTTTTTTCTGGAAATACCGGTGCCTATACTGGCTTCTTCTATTAAAGAAACCGTGCATTTCACTTTAAAAGTTTGTTCGTGTGAAGGGCCTGACATGGTAATTAACAAATAATCAGGCAATTCCACTTTTTTAGATTGCATTAATTCCTGTAATTGCGTTTTGGGATCTTTTTTACCATTATTCAGCGACAAGCTTTGCAGTTTTTCGGCAAATAAATATTCTATCCATTGCTGGCAGGCGGCAATGCCTTGGTCTTTAAACAAGGCGCCCATAATCGCCTCCATTGCATCTGACAAAATGGAATCTCGACGAAATCCGCCGCTTTTCAATTCGCCAGACCCTAACACTAAGGCATCGCCGACTTGGTGTTTTCTCGCTAATTCCGCCAGTGTCGATTCATTAACAAGACTGGCACGTAACCGACTTAACTCGCCTTCGCTAGCATCAGGAAACGCATCATAAAGTTTTTGTGCGATAACAAAGCCTAAAATTGAATCACCCAAAAATTCCAGACGCTCATTATTATTAGAACTGGCACTACGATGCGTTAACGCCATAATAAAAAGCAGCGGATTATTAAATGTCAATCCCAGCTTTTTGCATAAAACGTCTGGCTTGATTATCACTACTCGCCGACCTCAATTTCATTATTAAACTCAACAAGAACACTGAGATTACCAAGAATTTGCTTGATAACATTATATTGAATAATCACTTTCAAATAAGTACCACTTTGGATGACTTTAATATCATCATCGGTTACATCATTAACATAGTTCATACTGAAGCGCTTGTTGAGAATACCGCGAATTTCTGCGTCGGATTTAGTTTCAACCTCAGGCATTTTTTCAAGCGCGGTAAGTGCGCTAACGACTTTACTGTGATCTAAATAAACCGGACCTATTTTTAGCACTAACATGACCAAAAAAGCGAGCAGTCCAAGTACAAAAATGAGGGAAATAAAGGTTAAGCCTTGTTGACGTTTAAGCGACGCGTTCATCGTTTCTCCTGAAATTAATTTAAAGTTGAGTGATAGCTTATAAAGCTTTGCTTATTCAAGCACGGTACCAATACGATCGAAACCAACCCCTTTATGCTGCCAATCCCAACTCATCCAGATAAAAAAAGCTTTTCCAACCAGATTTTCTTCGGGCACCGTGCCCCAGTAGCGACTATCATTACTGTTATCACGATTATCCCCCATCATAAAATAATTACCTTCTGGTACGACATAAACGCCTTCTGCTGAAAGCGCATCATTCCTGACCAAGATACTATGTTCAATTCCGGTTAAATTTTCGCGTAAATGTTCGGCACCAGTCATATCCTGACCTTGACCAAAGCCTTCATAACGTCCTAATGAAACCTGTTCAACCGGTTTGTCATTAACATAAAGTTTTTTCTGGTCATAAACAATTTTGTCCCCCGGTAAGCCAATCACCCGTTTAATATAATCAACGGCAGGGTCTTTAGGGTAACGAAAAACGACAATATCGCCACGCTTAGGCTCATTTAACGCCAATACTTTTTTATTAATCACCGGAAGACGGATACCGTAAGTAAATTTGTTTACCAAAATAAAATCGCCCACCAGTAACGTCGGCATCATTGATCCAGAAGGAATCCGAAAAGGCTCCGCTAAAAACGAGCGCAATAGCAGTACAATCAATACAATAGGAAAAAAAGACCGGGCATATTCAACTAGCCAAGGTTCATTTTCTTCGTCAAAAGCAGTACCCGCTGACCTGAGCATCAATAAATAACCGCCCCAAATAAAACCAGTAATAACGGTAGCGACCAACAAAAAAAAGGAAAAATCAAAGTCCATAAATTATAGAAAGTTGTAGTTAGAAAAAGAGAGAGCGGTTTATTCCTTGTTAAGCTGTAAAACGGCTAAAAAGGCCTCTTGAGGAATTTCAATATTGCCGACTTGCTTCATGCGTTTCTTCCCTGCTTTTTGCTTTTCCAGCAATTTTTTCTTGCGGCTAATATCGCCGCCATAACATTTTGCAGTGACGTTTTTACGCATGGCTTTAACCGTAGAACGAGCAATTACCTTGGCGCCTATTGCCGCTTGTATCGCTACTTCATACATTTGCCGTGGAATCAAATCTTTCATTTTTTCCACCAAATCGCGACCACGATTTTGGCTCATGTCTTTATGCACAATGGTTGATAAGGCATCAACTTTATCGTTGTTAATCAGAACATCAAGCTTAACCAGATCGGCTTCCTGAAAGCGTAAAAATTCATAATCGAATGAGGCAAACCCCCGACTGACAGACTTGAGGCGATCAAAAAAGTCCAGTACCACTTCGCTAAGCGGCATTTCGTAATGCAATGAAACTTGGCGTCCTGCAAACTGCATGTCTTTCTGCACACCGCGTTTTTCTATGCAAAGGGTAATCACACCGCCAAGGTAATTTTCAGGAACCAAAATATTGGCACGAATAATGGGTTCACGAATGGATTTAATGGTACCAATATCAGGAAGTTTTGCTGGATTATCAACCATCAATACGTCACCACCATGCGTAATCACTTCATAGATTACCGTCGGTGCGGTGGTAATCAGATCAACATCATATTCGCGCTCCAACCGTTCCTGCACAATCTCCATGTGCAGCATCCCTAAAAATCCGCATCGGAAACCGAAACCCAAGGCTTGAGATGATTCAGGTTCAAACTGTAAGGCGGCATCATTAAGGTTTAATTTATTTAAGGCTTCGCGCAAATCTTCATAATCGTCGGAGCTAACCGGATAAAGCCCTGCAAAAACGCGGGGCTGTACTCTTTGGAACCCGATAAGTTGTTCGGTAGCCGGTTTGTCTGTCCAAGTAATGGTGTCGCCCACCGGCGCACCAAAAATATCTTTAATTCCAGCCACCAGAAAACCAACTTCGCCCGTGTTTAACACCTCTCTTTCCAAGCGTTTAGGCGTAAAAACGCCTACTTTATCAGCAAGAAATGATTTGCCGGTCGACATAATGGTAATCTTCTGCTTTCTGCGTATGCTACCGTGCATGATCCTAACCAGCGACACCACGCCCAGGTAACTGTCGAACCAAGAATCAATAATCAAAGCCTGCAAAGGTCCGTCAATATTACCTTGCGGTGGTGGCACTTTAATCACTAATTGCTCGAGTACATCCTGAACACCTAACCCTGTTTTCGCACTAATCATTAACGCTTCATCTGCAGGGATACCGATAACTTCTTCTATTTCAGACTTAACTCGTTCAGGCTCAGCGGATGGCAAATCAATCTTGTTGAGCACCGGTACAACTTCCAGTCCCTGCTCTATCGCGGTATAACAATTAGCGACACTTTGAGCCTCAACGCCTTGCGCCGCGTCAACCACCAATAACGCACCTTCACAGGCGGCCAACGATCTGGACACTTCGTAGGAAAAGTCTACATGCCCGGGTGTGTCGATAAAATTGAGCTGATACGTTTCGCCATCTTTAGCCTTAAAATCCAGCGTGACGCTTTGTGCTTTAATAGTAATGCCACGTTCTCGCTCAATATCCATCGAGTCGAGCACTTGAGCTGACATTTCACGGTCGGTTAATCCGCCGCAAATCTGAATAAATCGGTCTGCCAAGGTTGATTTACCATGATCGATATGGGCGATAATGGAGAAATTTCTAATATGTTTTAAATCCACTGAGGTGTCTACTTGATGATAAAGTTGAAGGCATTAGGTATGCTTGATGGCTGTTATACTATCTGCATTGCTTGATATGTGGAACATTGTAACAGATTTAATAGGCGTCAAACTCCACTTTAAGCGTTCAAGCATTATCCTTTTCGCTTCAAATAAGCCACACACCCACGGAGGTAATCACCCATGAACACCGTATTAAAAACCCGGTTTGACCCTACTGCTTATTTGGCTTGGGAAGAAACACAATACGAAAAACACGAATATATCGCCGGCGAAGTTTTTGCGATGGCAGGAGCGCGGCGTGAGCATGTTGTTGTTACGCTAAATTTAGCGGCAGCTTTCAAACAAGCGTTGCGCGGCACCCGTTGTCAAGCTTATGCAATGGATTTGAAGCTGTGGGTTGAACAAGTAGATGCCTTTTATTACCCCGATGTCATGGTGTCCTGCTCGGCGCAAGACCATGCCGCAGACCAGTATTTATCGCAGCCGACGTTGATTGTTGAAGTATTATCCGATAGCACCGCCGCCTATGATCGAGGCAACAAATTTGCCGCTTACCGCACATTGGAATCGCTTAAGGAGTATGTCATGGTCGATATTCCGGCACGCCGCGTTGAATGCTACCGGCGGACACCTGAAAACGAATGGCTGCTGCACGATTATTTAGCCGAGGCGTTGTGTGCATTCTCCAGTCTGGAGGTAAATATACCGCTGTCTGAAATATTTGAAAATATTGCTTCGCTAGAAATCGAGCTAACACCCTGAACACATCACGGTTCTTGGGTATGTTTGCTAAACAAAAATACCAATGGCCTAATCCCGCAATACTTTACCAAAGGCAGCAGTTTTGAGAACATAACCGACGCACAAGTCGAAATGGAACTGAACATTTAAGGAATGGGTACAGTGCCATTACTGCCAGTCCTCAAAGGACTAGCAGTCATTATATTGTCGAAGTTATTCCATCCTACATTGTTAAAACGGATCGAGCTGATCATGAAATAATCAGCTCGGCAATGACTAAAAACACGCTACTATGCTAGCGATAACACACCTTAAAGAAGGCAAACATGAAAGCAAATATTGGTTTAATCGGTCTGGCAGTAATGGGACAAAATCTGGTTCTTAATATGGACGACCACGGTTTTAGAGTCGCAGTTTACAATCGCACCACCAGTACAGTAGATGAGTTTTTAGACGGACCTGCCAAAAACACGCAGGTTATCGGTACGCATTCACTAGAAGAACTGGTGGATAACCTGGAATCGCCGCGTGTCGTCATGCTAATGGTCAAAGCGGGCGAAGTGGTCGATCAATATATCGACAAATTAGCGCCCCTGTTATCGGCAGGTGACATCATTGTTGATGGCGGCAATTCCTTATTTACCGACACCAACCGCCGTACCCAAAGCTTGCAAGAAAAAAACATCAATTATATTGGCACCGGTGTTTCCGGTGGTGAAGAAGGGGCAAGAAACGGTCCATCAATTATGCCGGGCGGCAATAAAGCGGCTTGGCCGACCGTAAAAGCAATTTTTCAAGCCATCAGCGCCCAAGTCGATGGTCAGCCTTGCTGTGAATGGGTGGGCGATAACGGTGCCGGGCATTACGTCAAAATGGTTCATAACGGCATTGAATATGGCGATATGCAATTGATTTGTGAAGCTTATCAATTATTGTCCGAAGGCTTGGGTCTAAGTGCAGAGGAAATGCACACTATATTTTCCGAGTGGAATCAGGGCGTATTAAGCTCCTATTTGATTGAAATTACCGCCGCCATTCTGGCTTATAAAGATGAAGACGGTCAGCCTTTAGTTGATAAAATCCTCGACACTGCCGGACAAAAAGGGACAGGCAAATGGACCGGCATTAACGCGCTGGATTTAGGGATTCCATTAACATTAATCGGTGAATCGGTATTTGCCCGCTGTTTGTCAGCGCAAAAATCAGAACGTGTAAAAGCCGCGCACATCTTGCCTAAATCAGCCATCCCAGCTTTCAGCGGCGATAAACAAGCCATGATAGCGGCGATCCGCGATGCTTTATATGCCGCGAAAATTATTTCCTATGCTCAAGGCTTCAGGTTAATGCGTGAAGCCTCGAAAGAATACGACCTATCATTAAACTACGGCGAAATCGCGTTGATGTGGCGTGGTGGCTGTATTATCCGCAGCCAGTTTCTAAACAACATCAAACAGGCTTACGATGCTAACCCCGAATTGGAAAATCTGTTATTAGCCGACTTCTTCGTCGATGCGATGAACCATGCCGATGCCGGCTGGCGCAAAGCAGTTATTATGGGAATCGAGCTAGGCATACCTACCCCGGCGTTCTCCTCGGCGCTAGCTTATTTTGATGGCTACCGTACCGAACGCTTGCCCGCTAATCTGTTGCAAGCGCAACGGGATTATTTCGGCGCCCATACTTATGAGCGTATAGACCAACCCAGAGGCGAATTTTTCCATACCGACTGGACTGGACACGGCGGCAAGACCGCATCAACGACTTATACCGTGTGAGTCTGACGGATATTAAAAATTTGGCGTAAAAAAATAGGCTTTTTTACGCCTCCAAACTAAAGGGCAGCTAAATGACTGAAATAACTGAAGTACCGAGTCCTTTTTGCGGTATTGGCACCGATGACCTGACGATCAGGATTGATGGCGTATCGTTGAAAGTAATTGAAAACGGCTGTAGCGTGAATACGCCGTTATTTGAACAAGCGATAACCGACACCAGCCCTCGCGTAGAGGGCAAAGAAGTCAGTCTGGAAATTGCTGTTGCCAAAGCCTCTGCCCTGTTGAAAGACACCAAACTACCGGTCATCGGCGGCTGTGCAACCGATGTCAACGGTATGCGCGGACTCTTGGCTTTAGCTGACCGCTCAGGTGCTGTCGTCGATAACATGAACTTCGTCGGTGCCCGCAACAACTTTCTGGCCTTACAAGATTCCGGCTGGATGAACACCACGTTGGCGGAAGTGAAAAATCGTTGCGATTTGCTGTTGGTCGTGGGCACCGATTTAGAAGCCTTCGCACCGCGTTTTTTCCAGCGTTATCTATGGACGGAGGCCATGTTTCTGGAAGACAGCAGCCAACGCCAGGTGATTTATCTTGGCACTCCCCCTTCTGGCAACGCCTCAACATCACCTAAAGGCAACAAAGCCCAGATTTTTGAATGCGCTACCTCAGCTTTACCCGAAGTCATGGCGGTATTAAGGGCATTGGTAAAAAAGCAACCGATTCGTAGTGAGACTGTTGCAGGCATTGCCGTTACTGATTTACAGCACCTCGCCGATCAACTCATCGCGGCAAAATATAGCGTAGTGACTTGGGCAGCAGGCGCGTTAGCATTCAATCAAGCCGAACTGACCGTACAAATGCTGTCGGAAATGGTTAAAGACGTCAACAACCAAAATACCCGTTGTTCCGGCTTGCCGTTAGCAGGCAAAGAAGGCGATCAAACCGCCAACCAAGTCTGCGGCTGGACCACTGGCTATCCGACACGAACACGTTTTAGCCGGGGCTATCCTGAATACGACCCTTTTCTGAATGACTCCCGTGTGTTACTGGAAAACGGCGAAGCGGACGCCTTGGTTTGGGTACAGGCATTTAACGCTAACGCAGTACCGCCAATGACCAACCTACCGACCATCGTTGTCGGCCGTTCCGGTATGACCTTCGCCAAAGAACCAGACGTGTTCATCCCCGTAGGCACGCCCGGCATTGACCATGCCGGACATGCTTACCGCATGGATAATGTCGTTGCTATTCGACTGAAAAAATTACGCGATTCAGGCTTGCCGAGTACGGCGGAGGTGCTGAATGCGATTGAACAATCACTGTAGGTTGGGTTAGCGATAGCGTAACCCAACAATCGAGCCACCCATGTTGGGTTACGGCTAACGCCTACCAAAAGTAGGCGTATTAGGCGACCCAAACTACAGATTATGGAAAAATAAATATGTTAATCAAACTCACCGGCGGAACCATCTACGATCCAGCCAGCGGCATAGCCGGACAACAGCAGGATATTTACCTCCAGAACGGCCGCATCATAAACCCACCCGCTGAAGCCAAAGCCGATAAAGAATATGATCTGAAAGGCAAAGTGGTGATGTCCGGTGCCATCGACATGCACACCCACATCGGCGGTGGCAAAGGTAACATCGCCAGAACCCTATTACCAGAAGACCACCGCACCGATCCCGTCGCAAGAACGGCTATCTGCCGGTCTGGTTGTGGCCATGCCATGCCCAGTACGTTTGTGACCGGCTATCGTTATGCGGAAATGGGTTATACCGCAGGATTCGAGCCTGCACTCTTACCGATTAATGCCCGTCAAGCACACATGGAAATGGGCGACATTCCCATTTTGGACAAAGGCGGCTACGTCATGCTCGGTAGCGACGACTATTTGCTGCGGATGCTGACCGCCAAAAAAGACCAAAAAGCGATCAACGACTATGTTGCCTGGACGATACAATCCGCCAAAGCCATCGGCGTTAAAGTGGTTAATCCCGGTGGAATTAATGCGTTTAAATTCAACCAACGCAAACTGGATTTAGACGAGCAAAACAGTCATTACGGCGTCACGCCGCGCGAAATCCTGCAAGTATTAGCAACCGCCGTTAAAGACATCGGTATCAGTCACCCGCTGCACGTCCACGGCTGCAATCTAGGCGTACCTGGCAATATGCAGACCACGCTAGACACCATCCAGGGTATCGGCGGCCTACCAATGCACTTAACACATATCCAGTTCCACAGTTACGGCACCGAAGGCGATTTTAAATTCTCGTCCGGCGCGGCGCAGATTGCCGAAGCAATCAACAAAAATAAAAACATTACCATCGATGTCGGACAAATCCTGTTTGGGCAAACCGTCACTGCGTCCGGCGACAATATGCGCCAGCACGCTAACCACAAACACGCCAGCCCAAATAAATGGGTCACGATGGACATTGAATGCGATGCCGGTTGTGGTGTCGTGCCGTTCAAATACAAAGACCAAAACTTCGTCAACGCCTTGCAATGGGCGATAGGTTTGGAAACTTTCTTGTTGGTCGATGATCCGTGGCGGATTTTCCTGACTACAGATCATCCGAACGGCGCACCGTTCACGAGCTACCCGCATTTGATCCGTTTGCTGATGGACAAATCGTTCCGCAACGACATGCTGGCGACGATACATCCCGAAGCGCAGAAAATGACCACGTTGGCTTCGATAGACCGCGAATACAGCTTGCAGGAAATCGCCATCATGACCCGCGCCGGCGCCGCTAAACTGATTGGTCTAAAAGACCGTGGCGGTTTAAGTGCTGGCAATTGGGCGGATATTACCGTCTACACCGACAATCCCAACCGCGAGCAAATGTTTGAAAAACCTGATTATGTCTTTAAAGACGGCGAATTAGTTGTTGTTGACGGCAAAGTTGTCGCCACCAAATGGGGAACCACACACACCGTCAAACCGGATTTTGACCCCACGGTGGAAAAAGATTTGCAAGCCTATTTCGACCGTTACCTAACGATGAAGTTGGGTAATTTTAAAATGAGTGATGACGAGATTACTGAAGATGGGCGCGGCAGCATTACCGTACATCCATTAAAAGGAGCAGCAGCATGATTATTAACGGCGTAACCATTGATGCCACTTTTGCGGAAGCTTTCCCCATGAAAGCGACTCGCGCCATCATCACGGCACAAAATGAAAAATGGGCGTTGATCGCCGCGCAGGCCATGACTGGCTTTGCGACTTCAGTGATTGCCTGCGGCTGTGAAGCTGGTATTGAACGTACCCTAAGCCCTGACGAAACCCCAGATGGCCGCCCAGGCGTTGCCGTAATGATGTTTGCAATGGGAGGAAAAACCTTGGCAAAACAACTGGAAACCCGTGCAGGGCAATGCGTACTGACCTCGCCAACATCGGCCTTATTTGCCGGCATTGACGGCGGCATCCGCATTGCGCTAGGGAAAAATCTGCGCTATTTTGGCGATGGCTTCCAAATTTCAAAAGTCATCGCTGGTAAGCGTTATTGGCGCGTACCGGTCATGGATGGCGAATTTTTGACCGAAGCCACCACCGGACAAGTCGAAGCCGTTGGTGGTGGTAACTTTTTAGTCTTGGCAGAATCGCAACCGCAAGCACTTGCCGCCTGTGAAGCAGCTATCGAAGCAATGCGAAAAATCCCCAACGTCATCATGCCCTTCCCAGGCGGTGTTGTACGTTCCGGCTCCAAGGTCGGCTCCAAATATAAAACCTTAAACGCCTCGACCAACGATGCCTTCTGCCCCACTTTAAAAGGCATGACCAAAACGGATTTATCACCAGAGATTGAATCGGTCATGGAAATCGTTATCGACGGTTTAACGAAAGAAGACATCGCGCTAGCCATGCGCGTCGGTATTCAAGCGGTTTGCGACTTGGGTGCAGCCAAAGGTATCAAACGCATTAGTGCCGGTAATTACGGCGGCAAACTGGGGCCATTCCACTTTCATTTACAGGAGATCATGGCATGAGCGCATTGACCTTAACCTTAAAATATCGTCCCGACCAACGCGTGGATATGTCGCCCTTGGTCTGCCAGCATTTACAAGACAAAGACCCTGCTGAAATTGCCGCTATCGAATTGCAAAGCGGTAAATGTAAGTTGCGCGTGGATGCGCTTTTCAAACTCTCCGGTTCTGATACGCAAAACATTATCATCAGAAATAGCTTTGAGAAATTGGATTTTATCGGCAAGGAACTCGATGGCGGCAACATCATCGTCGAAGGCGATGCTGGCGCGTATTTAGGCTTAGGCATGAAATCCGGCGAAATCAAAGTCACCGGCAATGCCGGCCTCTATGCCGGTTGTGAAATGAAAAAAGGCTATCTGGAAATCGCAGGCAATACGGGGGACTTCTTAGGTGGCGCGTTGCCTGGCAATAAAATGGGCATGAAAGGTGGTTTAATTCTGGTTAAAGGCAACGCGGGTGAGCGAGTCGGCGACCATTTGCGACGTGGCACCATATTGATCGAAGGTAATGCCGGCGATTACTGCGGCTCACGCATGACCGCCGGAACGATTGCTATTATGGGTAAAACAGGCCGCTATCTGGGCTACGCGATGCGTCGTGGCACATTATTGTTGTGGCACCCACCGATATTATCTGCCAGCTTCAATGACTGCGGCACACATACCTTGGCGTTTTTACCCATGCTGTTTAAGGCATTTAGCTCGATTAATTCACGATTTGCAGAAAGCTCGGCGGCATTTAATCGCGTTCAACGTTATGCGGGAGATATGGCTGAAATGGGGCGCGGGGAGATTTTAGTTAAGAAGTAAGGAATGAATTGTAACCTTGGTGGATGCCATGACTGCCCGTCCTCAAAGGACGGGCAGTCATCCTATTACCGAACGGTGTCATGCTCATTCCTAAGGTAACCCCAATTAAAGGAAAATCATGCGAGTGTTAATCATCGATGATGTGCAACTGAATTTAACACTGTTGCAGCATCTCATTAAAAAATTTCCGGACTGCGAGTCGATAGGTTTTTTAGAGCCTTTACTAGCCATCGCGTGGTGTCAGAACAATCAACCCGACTTGGTGGTCGTCGACTACATGATGCCTGTTTTAGATGGAATCCAGTTCAGTCGCGAATTTCGTGCGATTAGCGGTTGCGAGGAAATTCCATTGTTAATGGTCACGGCAAATTACGAAACCAGTGTCCGCCATGAGGCACTCGCCGCTGGAGTCACCGATTTTCTCAACAAACCCTTAGACAACGCCGAATTTCTAGCGCGTACCAAAAATATGCTGGCATTACGCAAGAGCCATAAGCAACTTGCCGATCATGCCGCTTGGCTGGCTGAGGAAGTACGCAAAGCCACCGCCGAGATTGAAGCACGCGAACAGGAAACCATTTTTTGCCTAGCGCGTGCAGCGGAATACCGAGATCCAGAAACCGGTGCGCACATTCAACGCATGGCCTATTATTCACGCCATATCGCCTGTCAGCTGGGCTTATCAGCTAAGCAGCAAAAGTTACTCTTGGAAGCGGCGCCGATGCACGACATTGGCAAAATGGGCACGCCCGATCTCATTTTACTCAAGCCCGACAAACTCACTCCAGCAGAGTTCGCCATCATGAAGCAACATGCGGTTATCGGTTATGAGGTGCTAAATGCCAGCAACTCGCCCTTGCTCAAAGTCGCGGCCGAGATCGCCTATACACACCATGAAAAATTCGATGGCAGCGGCTATCCTCGCGGCCTGAAGGGGCACGACATTCCATTATTCGGACGCATTGTCGCGATCGCTGATGTCTTTGATGCGTTAACTTCTGAGCGTCCCTACAAAAAAGCATGGGCAATCGAGCCAGCGAAACAATTGTTGCAAGAAGGCAAAGAA
>CANNKH010000047.1 GCA_947504985.1 Methylococcaceae bacterium
ACAGTAAGCCCTTTGTTAATGATCAGGTCAGTTTCCCGCAGGGTCAACGTATTGCCTTCAATGCGGTTGGATTCGTAGGTGTATTCAATATCAAGTGCCTGTAATATGCAGGGATACTGTAGCGGCCTGGCTTGATCCAATTGGGCTTTGAGGACATCCATATCATGGAGTAAAGCCTCTAACACTGTCATAGCGTTTTCGACTCTTGTTGTGGCGTGACTTCTGTTGGTTGTGAGAGTATCAGGTTGAGCTTTTCGCCCCATAGTTCGAGTGCCTCACGTTTTTCTTTGTCATACGAGTGGCGGTCGTACACTGCCGTAATGCCGCTTTCAATATGGTTGAGGATTTTTGACACCGTGAGCCTCGGCACGCCCAAACTGGTCATGCAACTGGCAGCCGTCCGGCGCAAATCATGCGGAGTAAAGGGTGGGATGGCAAATTTTGCTTCATTCTTATGAAGTGCATGATCGATACTGGTGTCCAAGATGGCTTTATCTCCCTTGCCGGAAGGGAATAACCAACGGGATTCTCCTGATAGCAATTTAATCTGTTCAAGCAGCCCTAAAGCCAACGGTGATAATGGGACACGATGGGACAGTTTGTTTTTGGCTTTCTCATTGGGAACTGTCCACCAGCCATTAGTCAGATCAAACTCGCTCCATTCGGCAATGACAATTTCACCTTTGCGCTGTGCCGTCACCAATTGGAATTTTAGGCACAATCGGGTCAGCTCACTCATGGAGGCCAGCCCAAGCCCGTGCCAGAACACGCGAACTTCATCTTCAGTTAAGACACGGTCTTTCCGGTTTTCTTTGGCAGGCATTTTTACAGCAGCGCAAGGGTTGGCTTCCATCAGGTCACGGCTGATCGCCCAATTGAACAGTTTGCGTAGCAAGGCCAAGGTCCGGTTCGCTTGGATGGGTGCGCGTTGGACAATGGTGTCTAACAGATTGATGATGTCACGGCGTTTTATTTCATGGGCTTTGACCGCTTTCCATTTGGGCAGCAGATCATAATCGAGTATGCGCTGGTCTTCTTTCCATGAACGTTTGTTGGCTTTGGCATAAAGTTCAATGTACTGAACTGCTATTTCACCAAACGTCGGCGCACCCCGATTGAGCTGTTTTTCTGTGGCAGGGTCATTGCCTATGGCTGCTTCATGCAGCAGCTCTTTGGCTTTTTCCCGGGCATCCGCCAAACCTAATGTGGGATAAGTGCCCAACGTGTAACGGCGCAAGCGTCCAGCATGGCGGTACATGACAAACCAACTCTTTCGGCCTGCTGATGAAAGTCGTAAGCCTAAACCAGTTGTGCGTTCGTCAAAAAAATCTATCTGCCCTTTTTCAGGCAGTTTGACAGCATCAATCCAGCGGTTGGTAAACGAACAGGTAGGCATGGTTTAAGTTATAACATGACTGATTAAAGACTGGGTGGACGGATCAGGCTTTCTGCCGGAATGCCCAGTTGTTCATGCAGTTTCCAGATCATGGGCAAGGTGAGCGAACGTTTACGGTTCAGGATTTCATAAACCCGATTTATCCGCCCAATCATAGGCACCAAGTCTTTAGCCGTCAGCCCCGATTGCTCCATCCGAAATTTAATGGCTTCAACAGGATCAGGCAAACTGACTGGGAAGTGTTTGTTCTCATAAGCCTCCACCAGCGTCAACAAGACCTCAAACCGATCCCCAGCTGGTGTGTGGGGTTCCGGTTCATTTTCAAAATACAGGGAGAGTTCACGCATAATGGCTTTATAGTCATCTTCAGTATGAATAGGACGGATTTCCACAATAATTACTCCAGTTCTATGGTTTCAGCATCAATGGCATCGTACTGGCGATGGGTGCCAATGAACTTGATATAAACAGCACCAAACCGATAAGCAACCGCCACGACCAAGCGGTAATCATTGCCTTTGATGTTAAACACAACACGGCGGTTCTTCAGGATACTGGCACTGCGATATTTGGCCTTGATGTCGGCGGGTTGCGTCCAAGTAGCGCGTTTGGCTTCATCCACCCACGCCTTCAAATGCTGTTCGGCATCAGGATGAAGTACCCAGAATTCACGCAGGATTTTAACGGCAACAATTTTCATGGGTTAAATTATAGTCCCATAATGGGATTTATCAATCTTTTCATCCCTGTCAATCGCAATGACAGAATTTAGCCATAGCGACAGCTGATTCAGGAAAAATTCTAGGTAACACATAGGTAACAAAACGACAGGAACAGTATAGGACTTAATGCAACAAGATGGAACAATAAATTGGCTATTAAGCAAATTATATCAATCAGATAGGTGTTTAAAGCTGTTTCATGAGGATGCAAGATATTGCAATAATGACCGATTTGTAATCAGCCGGTCGCGGGTTCGAGTCCCATCTCCAGCTCCAATAAAATCAAAGCCTTACAGTAAAATGTGAGGCTTTTTTTTTGCCTTGAATTTTTCCAGCACTTGTATATTACTTGTTGAAAAAAAATTTGTGGTCGCCCTTTACCTAAAAATACAGGCAAGTGTTGCGGAATTATTTTTGTAATTGAGATATTTTTTTCATTCCTCAACTCATAAGCAATCCTCTTCCTAAATCCTGCAATCAAATACCTAACAAACTTCAAAACCACTGATAATCAAGAAGATAATATCAGCTTCTTCAAAATCACCCCCAAAACAGCCCACAAGCAAACGGTATGGTCAAAATATCCCTAACAATGACAGGATTACCGCACTTATTACCGAGGAGCAGTGAAAATCAAAACATCTTGTTTGGTTTTTAGAGCTTGCAGGATTTAGGTTCTATATGGATACTCTGTGACTCGTTTTAGTGAATAGCTAATCATATCTATCATCTCGCCCCATTGCCTACGGTCGTGGAAATAATACGATCATTACCCAAAGGATTTTTAATGGCATTTATAAGCACCGAAAACTTAACAGCCTATTGGCATTTGATATTTTTAGGCTTAATTATTCTTGTATTATTAGGATATTTTATCGCCAAATTTCTATTTCCTGCTTGGCGATTAATAAGAGATTTAAGTCAAGCGATTAAAGCGATCCAATCACTAAAAAGCTCAACAGCCAATGGTCAGGTCATCAGCATTGACCTTGTTAACAAGCTGATGACAAATCAAAAGCTAGAACATTGCTGGACTGAATTCGCCCAAACTTTGCATAAGCAAACTACCCCTGATGACATGGGACAAGAGCGAGTGAAGTGTTGGCGTTCCACGATTCCAGCAGAAGTGTTTTTTAATGTTGAAACGCTGATTGCCGTGGAACTTAAAACCGAATATTTCAAGCATCAACCGGGCATTCTGACCGGTATAGGCATTATCGGCACGTTTGCAGGATTGTTGCGGGGGCTGTCAACTTTTTCAGTTAGCAGCGATCCTGAAACAGTTCGCCTTAGTCTTGATACGCTGATTCATGGGGTACGCGAAGCTTTTTTTGTCTCGCTTTCTGCTATTGCTCTGGCAATGCTGACTACTTTAGCTGAAAAATTGATTGTCACGCACTGTATCAAACAGGTTGAAGCGTTGTGCCAGTTAATCGATAGCTTATTTGAAAGTGGGGCGGGTGAGGAATATTTAGCACGATTAGTCAACGCAGGAGAAAGCAGTGCAACACAAACCGCACAACTTAAAGACGCGCTGGTTACAGACTTGAAAGAAATGCTAACAGAAATTATCCATCAGCAAACCGAAGCCATTGCCGGAAGCTTTGCAACCAGTTCCAATGACAGCGGCAATCGTATTGCCCAAGCTATTTCAGAAAGTTTAAATGAGCCATTGCAAAAAATTGCGGCGGCAGTCAATACCACCACCGATAATAATGGCGAAGTGGTGACACGAGCGTTGAACGAAGTCTTACTGACTTTTTCACAGCAAATGCAAGATATGTTTGGCGGGCAAATGGGCGACATCAGCCAATTACTCCAACAAACCACCACGGCAATGCAATCAACTGTTGCCCGCTTTGATCAGCTTACCCATAATTTGGGTGATGCTGGAAAAAACGCCGCCGATGTGATGAGTGAGCGATTAAGTACCGCACTTGAATCAATGGAAGCCAGGCAACTCGCTTTAAATCACACCATGACAGAGTTTGTCACGCAATTACGTGAGATGACACAAACCTCGCAATCGGAAACCAGTAGCCAACTCCAACAAACTTTAGCTTTACTGGGTGAACAGGTAGCGGCGATGACTCATCAACTCCAACAACAAGCCCAAGCTGCCGCTGATAATCATCAACATCAACAAGACAAGTTACAACAAAATGCCTCCGCGCTCGCGCAAGAATTGGCAACTCAAGTGCAAACCAGCATGTCTGCCATGCAGCAGCAACTGGTCAGTATGATTGAGCTGATGAAAGAACAAGCCAATCAAACCGCGTCGAGTAACGCAGAACAGCAAAAATCCCTTACTCAGCATACGCAACAGACAGTAGAGGCACTCACCAACAGATTAGAATCCAGTTTAGCGACTATCGATGAGCAAGCGAAAATAGCCCAGTCTACAATGCAGCAACAACTTCAACTAATGGTTGATGCGTTAAAAACTAATGCCGAGCGGACAGTATCAGCACAGGATGAACAACAAAATCGGTTTTTACAAAATGTTGCAATGACCACTGAACGCCTTCAAACGCAAGCCCAAGCCGCCGCTGATAACCATCAAAACCAACAAGACAAATTACAACAAAATGCCTCTGCCCTCGCACAAGAATTAGCAACTCAAGTGCAAACCAGTATGGCAATCATCGACGACCAAGCAAAAACCTCGCAATTCGTAGTGCAAGAGCAATTACAGGTGATGGTCGAGGCACTTAAACTAAACGCAGTACAATCAACCGCCGCGCAAAATACCCAACAACGCCGACTTTTTGAAAATATGGAAACCGCTCTGGTTTCCCTAAATGAAAAAGTCGAGAAAACTGTTAGCACCCTAAATAAAACAGTCACCGATTTCGGGACGTTAATGTCCCAACAAGCACAACAGTCCTCAGATTCAAACCAGGCGACACAGCGCCAACTCGCTGAACAATCGACGCGATTAATCGAGCAACTAACCCAGCAAGTCCAAGCCATGACAGCGCAAACTAATAACGCTGTCGCGTCGATGCAAACAGCGGTTGCCTCCATGAGAGATGTCACCAAAGATAATAGCCAACGTATGGAAAGCAGTGCTGGAACGTTGTCACTAGCAGCCGATAATTTTGCCAAAGCGGGTAACAGTGTGGCGGGTGTTATTCAACAAAGCGGAATCGTCAGCGACAAAATGGCGACTACCACCATTGCACTCAACACGGCTGCCGATACCGTACAAGCCGCTGTTAAGGATTACCATCAAGCGGGTCAAACCATGTCGACAATGCTCGACGCATTAAAAGCCACCGTTGACATCGCTAAACAGGATGCTAGCGTCTCGCAAGCCTTAGTTAACCAGATCAAACAATCAGCTGAACAGTTACAACAGGTGCAATCATCGGTTGATGTATTTTTTAAAGCCGTATGTGATGAACTAGCAAACGCCCACGAAGAATTTGCCAACAATGTTGTCAAAGGCTTGAAATCCAGCAACACGGCCTATCAGAAAGAACTCAAAAATGCGGTGGACTACCTGAAAACCGCTATCGAAGAATTAGGTGAAGTTGCTGAAAAAATACCGACGCGGAGATAAACCATGTTTGGTGCTCGAATCACACTAAGTAAAAAGTTAAAGGACGAAGCGGAAAAACCGTTTTGGATTTCCTTCGCCGATTTAATGACTGCGCTAATGGTAATGTTTCTACTGGTCATGAGTGTCGCCTTGTTAGCTGTAACGAAAACCGTTTCTGAAGAACAGCTTGCTGTCGATGCTAGAAAAGACGCTATCGAAAAATTACTAGATGACGTAGAAAAAGCCGCCAAAGAAGCCCCACAATTTACAGGCATCCACGTCAATCGTGACCGGCAGGTGATTGATTTTGGAGATCGCGCACGTTTTGATACCGCTAGCCATTTACTCAATAAAGATCAATCGCAATTATTACGCACCTTTATTCCGTATGTGTTGGATATTGCTAACAGCGAGCTGGGTAAAGACTGGCTGAAACGCATCGTTGTGGAAGGCTTTGCCGACAAACGCGGCAGTTATTTGCTCAATCTTAATTTGAGTATGCAGCGCAGTCAGCGCGTACTTTGTGTCTTGTTAGCCAAACCCAATGAAGGTGAAGCAGAACTCTCAGCGCAACAGCATGAGGACATCCGCCAACTCTTTCTGGTCGGCGGTTATTCCTCTAATTCACAAAAAGATACCTTGGAAGAAAGTCGCCGAATTGAATTACGATTAGAATTTAGAGGGATAAAAGAATCTGCTCGCACATCACCGCCCGCCGCAGAAGATAATTTTGGCACGTGTGCCCTTTAGGAGAAAAAGATGACTGGATATGTGTGTATCGCTATGCTGGAAGACCCGCCTTATAACATGATTGTTGCAGCAACGAATGACAAGCCTGAAGATTGGTTGGAAGATTTGCCATTGCCAAGTCACTTGCTGTGCTACGAGCGATTTAAAGACCCCGATGTGATTGTCAAGCAATGCTTGAAACAACTCAAGGTAGAAGGTGTTAATGCTAAAGCGGACAAGGCGTTCTCGGCATCCGCGCCGTTGGTGATGCGAATATTTTTATCAATTTATGATGAAGCACGAAGCAATAATCTCATTGTCGACAACGAGGAAGACAGTGGTTTGGGCGAGGACTATTATGACCAAGCCCTATTGCTGGATTTAGAAGACGAGGAACGCGTTGAATTACTGAAACGTGCTGCCGAGGCCGGTGTCCAACCTGCGATTCATGACGTACTTGAAGCCTATTATTATGGCTGGGGTTGTGAAAGAGATATGGAAGCAGTTGTGGATTGGCTATTTGACAATAATATTGTCCTGACAGGGGAGCTTTGGGATATTGTCAGGGAGTTTTTTGATGATGAGCAACGATTTAGGGTACTCACCTTAGCCTCAGCCACAGGTTACATTCCGGCTTTAATTGAGCTGGCTCAAGCTTATTACAATGGTTGGGGAGTTGAAAATGATCCAGCGAAAGCGTTAGCTCTTGCAGAAAAAATCGATATAAACAAGCTGGATTTGCTTGAAAGAACGGGTGGATGGAAGTCATCAGGCATTTATATGGGAGTGTTAGCTGACATATATGACTGCTTAGCTGACGATTACGATGGTGGAACTGAAAAGATATTTGAGGATTCAAGTAAAGCCCAGAAGCTTTATAAAAAAGCTCTCACTATTAATCTGCGTTTGGCAAACTCTGACCTAAAAGATAGCGATAGCGCTTATTTTTACTTATACCTATCCTATTATTATGGTAAGGGTGTTAAAAAAGACCTAAACGAAGCCTTAAAATGGATAATGAAGGGCATCGAAGTACAGCCATCATGTATATATTTTGGAGGTGCAACTAAAATTTTACTGGAAGCCAAACAAAAATCACGCGCTGAAAAGCTTTGGCGGCAATATTTCAATTGGCTGAAATCGTGCGACGACCTTGAAAAGATAAGTTCATCGGAAATTCACCCTTACCAACAGCAAGTAGAAAATTTCGATATATCCCCTATTCACACTGAAAACGATGTTAAAGTCATTCGTGAATTAACCAAAAAATCTCAAGACAAAGGTATTAAAGAATTCATTACCTGGCTAAATAAGACACGTTTGGTATCGGCAAAATTTATAAAGCAAGATAGCATGGCTGAAGATACGAAAACGGGTTTGATGTGGTTACGTTTCGCTCATGGGCAAGTTTGGCAAAATGGCACGGCAGAGGGTGATGTAAAATACGTAAGTTGGAATGAGGCTTCTAAAGTGATCAACAATTTTAATCGACGTAAGTATGGAGGCTATACGGATTGGAGGTTGCCAACGATTGATGAGTTGAAACTTTTGATTGACAAGATCAAAGGTGAAGAAGGCAACTACATAGATGCAGACGTTTTTCCGAATAATGTCGGCGGTTGGTTTTGGTCGTCTTCGCCTTTCACTTACGACAGTGATGATCGCTTATGGTGGTTTGTGTATTTCGATAGTGGTAATCTTCGCCTTTCACTTACGACAGTGATGATCGCTTATGGTGGGTTGTGTATTTCGATAGTGGTAATGACAACATGGTCAACAAGCACAGCGACTACGCTGTACGGCTCGTGCGTGGAAATGCAATTCATAAATCAATCAGCAGTTAATTAAATCATTCGACCGCAAAAGTCTGATAATACCTTTCATGTACAATCAATTTATTAGCGAGAATAACCCTATGTCTATTTTATCAAGCCACGGCGATGTCCACATCCCCGACTATCTTATCCATGCACTGGGCTTAAAACCGGGTGTCGAGCTAGCGCTTGAACGCCAAGGCGACGCGATTGTGATGCGTCCGGTTAAAACAAATAAAAGCTCACGGGTTGAAGAGGGGCCAAAAATTTTGGCTTATACCGGAATGACAGTTAGCTTAGAAGAAATGGACGATGCTATTGCCAAAGGCGCGGTGCAATCACTGTGAAGTCGATCGATACCAATATCTTGGTGCGCTACTATGCACAAGATGATGCATTGCAATCACCTCTTGCCCTGAGTATTTTCAGGGATGAACCCGAACTATGGGTGACAAAAACCGTTTTGCTTGAGTTTTTTTGGGTTTTGACTCAGGTTGATAAATTTCGATTTTCAACCGAACAATTCATGTCTGTTTTTGAACATCTACAAGGCTTGCCAAATATCCTTATCGAGGATGCGCTTTCGTTCCGAACTGCTATTGAGTGGTGTCGTGCTGGCCTTGAATTTCCAGATGCCTTGCACTTAGCGGCATCAGAGACTTGTACTACATTTTTGACGTTTGATGACCGTAAATTTGCACGTCGTGCCCAACGTCTTAACTTAAAGCCCATTTGTGAAATCCCTGCATGAATCTAATTCCCGCCTTTCGTGCCCGCTTACAGCAAATCAATGCTGAAATATTACAATCCCCCATTCCCCACCTAGCGGCAGAAATGGCGCAAACTACCCAGCGTTTACGTATGGAATACGGTGACATTTCACGCGGCTCGGGTGATCAACACAGTATTGCTACAGCGGTGATTGATTACCTGAACACCCAGCAGTTAAGCACTTATCGCGACATCAAACGGGTGTGTTTTGGTCTTTCCTCCCAATATGGTATTCCCTTAACCCGTATAATTGAACATGACGTGCTGTTTCCTAAGCTGCTCAATGAGGTCGAGCGCTTACAATCAGAACCACGTCCGTTTCGCCGTTGCTTTCAAGGCTTGCTGAAAGCGTATTTCCGTTATCCAGGGCAGCAAACAACACACGCCATAGGGCATGAAAATTGGTTGGTCTTGCGGGACTTTCTGGCCAAGCACTGCAAGGCGTTAAAACAGCAAAAGCCGGTATTAGAATGGACACAAGCTTTGTATGAACATCGTAATTTGTTGGCAGACAATCCTTGTCACGTTTACGGTTCAGCGATGCTAACTGGCGATCAGTCTGTAGTTGAGATGCTTAAAACACGGCTGGGTATTGATGATGATACGTGGGTCATGGAGGAACTGGTATTGGCACAAGTGCAAGCGGCAACTAAATTACAGGATGAAGAATTCAAGGTACAACTGCTACCGTTGGTGCAACTGTTGGAACGGCATTCAGGCTTGATTACCCGAGGCTTGGCGTTATTGCTGAAACGTTATGAAGCGTGCGCGGAACATTCTGATCTCCCTAGCTTGCGTGAAGTGGCCTTACGAGAATGGAAAAGTCCTTGGTTGGAAGCGAATAAACCATTGTGGCACGCCCAGATTGGCGTAGCGGCGACTAATATGGTGAGTTTGTGGTTAAAAAAACGTTCGATTCAAGATTTCTTTGAGTTATTGCAGGCAGACGGACAAGCCGACCGACAAAGGATGGAATTTTGGCTTAAATACGCCGAAGCGATTGATGACATTTGGCTGGCGTTAGGCTTAAACAGTCTTTACAACAACAAACCCGATTATTCACGTATCCGTCGTAACATGAGTGGTCGTTATATGGCGTTAGAAGGCGGGACATACAATCAAGATAACGCTTTTTTAATGCGTATCGGTGGCTATGTGTTCATCGAATTCGGCAAACAAAATAATGCCTGTCATGTATTTAGAGCAGATAACCTGCCGTTTAAGTTTGGGCAAAAATCGGTGTTAGGCACTCAGGATGGGCTGAAAAATAAATTCCATCCAGGACATTGCGAAACCTTAACGCACAGTGAAGGCTGGCAATGGAAATTTGCAAATTTTTTACGTGCTTATGCCCATGCAGCGCCCAGCGACGATAAGCCTATAGTCGTGTCGGCTTCAGCTCGCCATACAACCCATACGACAAGCCGCTCCATACCACCAACAGAGTCATCATCACAACCGGTTTCTACTCAGCAATCGGCAACGTTTGACATCGGGCACGTATTGGCATTTTGTAAAGAACGGAAGCTGAAAGTAGAGGATCACCGAAGTCACGGCGGAGCGATTTGGATTCGTATTTCTGAAACCCATGAGGTCAGTGCAATATTAAAAAGCTTAGGCTTTCGTTATAAAACCGGTAAAGGCTGGTGGCAGACCTAATGAAATTGACAAGTTTATGGCCGTTCAAAACCCGCCATCAACCCAGATTGACAACAACGCCCAGTCATCACCTCATTGTCCAGTGTGAAAACGACGGAATTTATTACGGCGCTGCCCCCGATTTAACCGATTGGTCAAATCAATGGCAATGTTTTGGGCAAGACTCCGCCAGTATCAGCCTATTAAATCAACTTGGGGATTTAGGGCATATTCAAGGCATTGACGAGCAACTATTCTTAAATTGGGAATCGCTTTATCTGCTTTTGGCAGATGAAGCAGATAATGCAAGCGAACTACTCACGTTATTGAAATTACCTGAATTCAGCGATTTTCGCCCCAGTCTTGCCAGCCAAGGTTCTTTGGAAGACTTAGATTTTCGCATCACTTTGGGTGATTGGTCTGATACTCAAGGACACAAACTTATTACGCCACCGGAGATAACCGGCGCAATCATCCAGTCGCAACATCAACGTTTTTTACTGACCGAAGCCGTTTGGCATCTGGTTCGTGAAGTGCGGGCATTTTATGCTATGCCGAAAGCCAATAGGACACCCCTGACACATCGGCAATCTTGGAGCGTAATACGCCGTCATGCCTGCGTTGCCGGTGTGCCAATGGCGGATTTTTTACAACGCACAGTAGTGCTGTCACCAGAAAAGCTGTTGCTGCATTTACACAAATCAGCCGCATTAGACAGTCAAACCGTGCAGGTAGAGCCAGATTTTGAGGGCGCACCGCCACAATGGCTAAACACCTTTGACAAAAACACCAGCGTTCCAGAACGTTATGATATTCCAGATGGGCAAGGTATTGTTCAAGTATTAGTCGCACCTCAAGTGCGCTCCGTATTGCAGGAATTACGCCGCTGGCCCGGACGTTATGTTGCCGGGCAACGCGCCGAAGCATTCATCCGCAACCCGTATGCCGCGTTGGGTGACGATGCCGTTACCGTTATTGATGAAAGCCAATTTGAACAAGCCAGAGAAAATGCAGGCATTGAGTTTGAACGATTTTTTATCGATGTTGAAGCGGATGATCATGGCAAAATTATCGGCGTTGCGTTACGGATAGAATCAACTTCAATGCAAAATCCGCAAAGTAGCCGTTATCAATTTGCCGATACCGGGCAGCTTGAGACGTTTATCACACGTTACGAAAAGCGCATTCTAGGTGGCTTTCAATGTGTTTTTTGGGAAGGTTACGAGCTTGAAATTTTAGGTGATGCCGACTATCAACTAGCACAGTTAAAACGTATTCTGTCGGAATGGTTGTCAGCACCCCACGTGAGCATTACCTATGCCGATATTTTTGATCTCAACCGCTATTCTGATCGGGTTGAAGGGATAGGCATTGAAAAACACTATGTCTCGCCGTTTATTGCACGTAAAACTGACGAGGAAGGCTGGCTGCCGTCCAATGTCGAGTTTGGACTCGTATTCACACCAGACGATTCATCTGAGCCGGTTCATCTGCAATTAAGTAAAACCGATAGAGCCGTTATTCGAGAGGCGATCATTCAGGCAGAGCATCAGGGTTTAACTGAAGTTAATATTCCCGGTGTTGACAAGCCCGTTGCGCTAGCCGAAGCCAAGCAACTGATTGAAACCATTCATACCGCAGAAGCGCAGGTAAAAAAAGGACAATTTAATCCTAAACAACCTAAAGCCCCCACGCAGTCATTGGTGCTGAAAAGTAATATCAACACCGTCGATTATCAAGAGAGCAGAAAGCAAGCGTTAGAACTACCCAGTGATCGGCAAGCTGACTTGCCTAGCACTTTGCTGGCATCAATCGCTCTCAAACAGCATCAGTTACAAGGCGTCGCCTGGTTGCAACATCTTTGGCATCATGCCCCGCAACACTGTCGAGGCGCATTGTTAGCCGATGACATGGGATTGGGTAAGACGCTGCAAATTCTTACTTTTATAGCCCGTTGCCTAGAAGATAACCCAAAGCTTGAACCGGCGCTCATCGTCGCACCCGTGTCATTGCTGGAAAACTGGCAGGAAGAAATCGCCAAGTTTTTTATTCCTCACGCATTACCGGTTTTAATGCTCTATGGCGCAAATTTGCGCGATAAAAAACTCGCTAAATCAGAGATTGATCCGCAATTAGTCCGTGAGGGGTTGGTCAAATTTTTAGCCCCCAATTGGTTAGGTTCTGCCAAGGTGGTACTAACCACTTATGAAACGCTACGAGATTTAGAATTTTCCTTAGCCGCTCAACATTGGTCGATTATGGTTTGTGATGAAGCACAAAAAATTAAAAATCCTAACGCATTAGTGACGCGATCTGCTAAAAAACAAAATGTTCGTCTAAAAATAGCCTGTACGGGTACGCCGGTTGAAAACTCATTAGCCGATATTTGGTGTTTGTTTGACTTCATCCAGCCAGGATTATTGGGCGCGTTAAACGACTTTGGGTCACGCTATCGTCGACCTATTGAAGCTAAAACCGATGAAGAAAAAGCCCGTGTTAATGAATTACAGGCGTTAATTGAACCGCAAACGCTACGCCGCACCAAAGCACAAGTTGCTAAAGACTTACCGCGTAAAATCGAAGTTGAAAGTTGTCGAAACATACCCTTATCGGCTTATCAGCGGGATTTATATCAGCAGGCTGTTCAAGCCCATCGGGAGAAACGCGCAGACAGTGCCGTCAATAATCATTTGGGGCTGATCCAATATCTGCGACAACTCTGTACAAACCCTTATCCTGTAGGTGATAAAACTAAGCTTGATGAGTCCTTAACAAAGAGAGAAATAAAATCGCCAAAATTGAAATGGCTTTTAAGCGTGTTGGAAGATATTCAACAGAAAAACGAAAAAGTTATCGTGTTTGTTGAGTTTCTTGACCTGCAACGTCAACTCCAACGTTATATTGCGGAGCGTTATCAACTACTACCTGACATTATCAATGGTTCTACATCGGCAGCGGCTTCTGCCACACATAGCAGGCAAAAACGCATCAAAGCTTTTCAAGAAAAACCAGGGTTTGGCATTATTATTCTCTCCCCACTAGCTGTAGGTTTTGGCGTGAATATTCAGGCGGCTAATCATGTCGTTCATTACACGCGCACCTGGAATCCTGCTAAAGAAGACCAAGCGACTGACAGAGCCTACCGGATTGGTCAAACCAAGGATGTTTATGTCTATTACCCTGTGATAACAGCCGATTTTATTACCTTCGATATGAAACTGGATAGGCTGTTGGATTGGAAAAGAAATCTTTCTGATGATATGTTAAACGGCTGTGGTGATTTACTAGGTTCTGATTTTAACGACCTCGGCGCACCAGAGGGTGGTACTGCTTTTGAAAATCTATTCGGCATATGAGATGCCAATCCAAAAGCATTGGGATATTTCTTTTGCCTTTAGTTTAGCGTTAAGAATTGCGTCCGCTTCTACAAACTTTGCTCTTGCAGCGTAAAATATTTCACCAACATGGCATGAATACCGCTCATGCTGGGCGTGTTTTAGTCGTTTATTATCGTCAGATCCGACATTCCGCACCCTCATTACCCAGAACAGGCATATAACTGAACATAACGCTCACCGAGTAAGTTAAGCAGCTGGTGATGATAGTCGTTGCAATTCAGTATAATTTCCCGGCAACGGTCGATAAGCAGCACATGGATACC
>CANNKH010000048.1 GCA_947504985.1 Methylococcaceae bacterium
ATCTTTAGGGCGCGTAAATACACCAATCTGATTATTAAATCGCTCGGCATAAAGGCGGAGCAATTTTTAATCGATGATCTCATTTTACAAGCCGCTAACATTGGACGTATTCATCCTACTTTTGACTGATTTTTGGCGAAGGTATTGTTATTATGGTCGATTTTCAATTGCTGTTAGCAGCCAGCGAGGCTGGGCGATAATTGCTAAATCTTGTTGTTGGTGGCCAGTAAATAATCTTTGGTAGCCGGCATAAGCAATCATTGCGCCGTTATCGGTACAAAACTCCAGTCTTGGAAAGTAGATGTTGGCGTGCTCTTTGGAGGTCATTTCAGTTAATGCGTTACGGATTTGTTGATTGGCGCTGACGCCGCCAGCAACCACCAAATTTTTTAAGCCCGTTTGCTTTAATGCTCGTTTACATTTAATGGTTAGCGTGTCGGCAACGGCTGTTTGAAATGCAGCGGCAATATCTGCCTTGTCCTGTTGGCTTTTGTCAGAATTTTTTAGCGTATTGAGGGTAAATGTTTTTAACCCGCTGAAGCTGAAGTTTAATCCTGGGCGGTCAGTCATTGGTCGAGGGAATTTATATTTCGGCTCGCCTTGTTCTGCAAGTGCGGCAAGTCTGGCTCCGCCTGGATAGCCTAAATCTAGCATTTTAGCGGCTTTGTCAAATGCTTCACCTGCCGCATCGTCGAGCGATTCTCCTAACAGCTGATAGTTGCCAATAGCTTTTACATGAACTAACAAAGTGTGTCCCCCTGAAATCAGTAATGCGATAAATGGCATAGTCGGCGTGTTTTTTTCTAGCATCGGTGCTAGTAAGTGTCCTTCCATGTGGTGTATCGCTACTGCAGGAATTTGCCATGCCCATGCCAGGCTTCTTGCTGTAGCGGCTCCAACCAGTAGAGCCCCCATTAGTCCTGGTCCGGCAGTGTAGGCTATGCCGTTTATGTTGCTATTTTTTAGATTAGTTTCTTGTAATAACTTTTTGATGAGCGGAACTAATTTACGAATATGATCGCGTGATGCAAGTTCGGGTACCACTCCACCATATTCGCTATGCATATCCACTTGGCTGTATAAGAAATGATTAATTAATCCTTTTTGATCGTGATAAATAGCGACGCCAGTTTCATCACAAGAGGTCTCTATGCCTAAAACGTACATTCAGATTTTGATAATTAGTAAAGTTAAAGGTATAATCTCGGGTTTTTTAAGCTCCGTGGATCATTGAATCCATATTTGAATATTAACATAGTTGGATCATTAATAATGCCATCAGTAAAAATTAAAGAAAACGAACCTTTTGATATTGCAATTCGTCGTTTCAAGCGTGCTTGTGAGAAAGCAGGTGTATTAGCCGAAGTGCGCCGCCGCGAATTTTATGAGAAACCAACTGCCGAGCGTAAGCGTAAAGGCGCTGCCGCTGTTAAGCGTCATTTGAAGAAATTGGCCAGAGAGCGTTATGCTTTGAAAAACTTACGTCGTGGTCGACCAACTGTATAGTTAAGGTTATAACATAATGGATTTGTTAACAGATCACCTTAAAGAAGCTATGAAAATCGCTATGAAAAGTGGCGATAAAGCAAGGCTAGGTGTTATTCGTTTAATTTTATCTGCTATTAAACAGGTTGAAGTCGATGAGCGAATTACGCTGGACAATGAGCGTGCTATCTTGGTGCTTGATAAAATGCTTAAGCAGCGCAGGGAGTCAATCAGGCAATTTTCAGATGCGGGTCGTACTGATTTGGTGGCAATTGAAGAAGCAGAGATAGTGGTTATATTGGAATTTCTTCCTCAACCACTTACGGTGTCTGAAATTGATGAGATAGTTAATGAAGCGGTCATAGCGTCAGGTGCCGAGTCTGTAAAAGATATGGGTAAAGTTATGGGATTGCTAAAAGTAAAAATGCAAGGTCGTGCGGATATGTCTGTTGTGAGTGCAAAAATCAAGGCGGCACTGACCGAATAACTTCTCTTTATAAATTCCGGGTAACTCAGTGTCCGGTGGTAGAATTCCTCGCGAGTTTATTAATGAACTTTTGGTGCGGATTGATATAGTTGATCTAATCGATTCGCACGTTCCACTAAAAAAATCGGGTGCCAATTATGTTGCCCGCTGTCCGTTTCATGTTGAAAAAACTCCAAGTTTTTCTGTAAGTCGCAAAAAGCAGTTTTTTCATTGCTTTGGCTGTGGTGCTAGTGGTAATGCAATTAGCTTTTTAATGGCTTTTAGTCACCTTGATTTTGTTGAGGCCGTTGAGGACCTGGCAAGTTTTGCTGGTCTTGACGTGCCTAGAGAATCGGTTTCTAGTGTGGTGGCACCTGCCAAAACTGATTTAAGTAGTCTCTACCTTGTTCTAGAAGCGGTCGCCGCTTTCTATACTGAGCAGTTGCGTGCCAGCGTGGATGGAAAAAAGGCAGTGACCTATTTAAAAAACAGAGGCGTTAAAAGTGAAATAGCTATGGAATTCATGCTAGGTTACGCGCCTAGCCAGTATTCGCTTTTGGTAAAGCAATTTAATCAGCAATTATTAGTTGATGTGGGATTGCTTGGCGTTAGTGATAACGGCAGTATTTATGCACGATTTCGCGATAGACTAATTTTTCCTATCAGGGATAAGCGTGCCAAGATAATAGGCTTTGGTGGAAGGGTGCTCGATGATTCTTTGCCCAAATACTTGAATTCTCCTGAAACTGCCCTATTTCATAAAGGCCGCGAAGTTTACGGGTTGCACGAGCTTCTTAAAAAGAATCCAAAGCCTCAAAGAATTTTATTGGTTGAAGGCTACATGGATGTTATCGCGCTTGCTCAATTTGGTGTTGACTATGCAGTCGCTGCGTTGGGTACAGCTGTTTCTGAGGCGCATCTTGATTTGCTGTTTCGATTTTCATCAGAGCTTGTTTTTTGTTTTGATGGTGATATTGCTGGTCGCATTGCGGCTTGGAAAGCAATGGATGCTGCTTTTTGTTGTATGAAAGATGGCCGGTCTTGCCGCATCATGTTACTGCCCCCCCATCATGATCCTGATTCGTTGATTCATGAGGAAGGGGTGGATCGGTTTACTAATCGAGTGCAATCAGCGCAGGCACTATCAGATTATTTTTTTGGGACGCTAACGGAGAAATTAAATCTAACCGAAATTGAAGCTTGTGCGCAATTGGTAAGTGAAGTAAGACCTTATCTGGAAAAGATACCTTCCTGTGTATTTAAAGACATGATGTCTGTGCGACTTAAGGAATTATCGGGTATCGGCACAATTGATGTGTTGCAAGAAGAGGTTATTGCTCCAGATAACTCACAAAAAAGCACGCAAAGATACAAAACTGGACGTCCTCCGCTAGAAAGGCAAACACTTGCTTTATTAGTTCAATATCCTAACCTGATCAGTTTGATTGAAGACAAAGATATTGATTGGAATTACCTCAATTTTAAAGGTGTCGAGAAATTCAAGGCAATTATATTTAGTATTCTTGATGAAAAACCGGCTAACACTGCAGTTTTGTTAGAGTCTTATCGAAATAATGTTGATGAACGTATTATAAAACAACTGGCGTTACTGAAACTTGAAGTGCCGTTAGAAGGTATTGAGGCGGAGTTTTGTGGTGCTTTGGATAAATTGATTTATCAAGGAAAGGCGTTACGATTTAACTGTTTGTTAGTTAAGTTAGAAAGTAAAGGTTTGGATTTGCAAGAGAAGGAAGAGCTTAAACGATTATCGATGTTTAAAATAGAAAAATAGTTAATACAAAAAAATTACTTGTAGTAAAATTTCGTGTTCAGCAAACTAATGCTGAGCGGGGGTATTCGGTGAGAAAATGATGAATCAAGAGCAGCAGCAATCCCAGCTTAAACAATTAATAGCCAAAGGTAAAATGCAGGGTTACCTCACTTATGCCGAGGTTAATGATCACTTGCCTAGTGATATTGTTGATCCTGAACAAATTGAAGATATCATTGGTATGATTAATGATATGGGCATTCAGGTTTATGAAGTTGCACCGGATGAAGATTCTTTAATTACGGATTCGGCAACGGTTACCACCGATGATGAAGATGCGGAGGAAGTGGCCGCTTTAGCTTCTGTTGACAGCGAATTTGGTAGAACAACCGATCCTGTACGCATGTACATGAGAGAGATGGGGTCGGTAGAGCTGTTGACTCGCGCTGATGAACTAAAAATAGCAAAACGGATTGAAGAAGGGCAACAACAGCTTGTTAAAGCCATATCGCGCTCTTGTGTTGTGGTTGAAGATTTTTTACAATCTTTCGATGGAATTTCAGGTGAAGAGAGCGGGATTCGCTTAACAGATTTGATTTCTGGTTTTGTTGATTTGAGTGAACCCGAAGACTTTGTTAATGTACAGGCTGTCAATGACGTTGTTGTGGATGCAGTGCCTGATGATGAATTAAAAGGACTTAATTACGAAGAAGTACAAGAAAAAGTTGAAGTATTGAGAAAGCAATTGGACATTGCTTCAACAGCTATAAAAAAACATGGATATACCAGTGAACAAACAGATAGTGCGTTTGATGTATTAGCTGATTTATTCATGGAATTTAAATGGATGCCGCATTATTTGAAAAAATTAACAGCGATAATTCCTAATGGTATTGCTAAGGTTCGTGAACAGGAAAAGCTGATTCTGGATATTTTTATTAAGCATGCAAAAATGCCCCGTAAGGATTTTATCGTTTCATTTACCGATCATGAATCTGATTCCGCATGGTTAGATACGTTTTTAGAAGTTGGACATGAGTATTTTGAAAGTTTAAAACCCTATGAAAAAGAGCTTAGAAGGGCGCAAAGAATACTAGCGGATATTGAAGCAGAATATGGTTTGACGATTAATGGATTAAAAGATATTAATCGACGCATGTCCATTGGTGAAGCAAAAGCTAGGCGTGCTAAAAAAGAGATGATAGAAGCTAATCTGAGATTGGTTATTTCGATTGCAAAAAAATATACTAATCGTGGCTTACAATTTCTTGATTTAATTCAGGAAGGCAATATCGGCTTAATGAAAGCGGTCGATAAATTTGAATATCGTCGTGGTTATAAATTTTCTACTTATGCTACTTGGTGGATAAGGCAGGCGATAACCCGTTCCATTGCTGATCAAGCTAGGACTATACGCATTCCAGTTCACATGATAGAAACGATTAACAAGCTGAATCGTATTTCACGGCAGATTTTACAAGAAATGGGGCGTGAAGCGACGCCTGAAGAACTTGCAGAGCGTATGGAGATGCCTGAAGATAAGGTGCGTAAAGTATTAAAAATAGCCAAAGAACCTATATCGATGGAAACACCAATAGGCGATGATGAAGATTCTCATTTGGGAGATTTCATAGAGGATGGTAAAGTATTGTCCCCAGTGGAAGCTGCAACCATTGCTGGACTTCGTGAATCAACACAAAATGTATTAGCAGGGCTTACCGCTCGCGAGGCAAAAGTTTTGCGTATGCGCTTTGGTATCAATATGAATACCGATCACACTTTGGAAGAAGTCGGCAAGCAGTTTGATGTGACCCGTGAGCGCATTCGTCAAATAGAAGCAAAAGCACTAAGAAAATTAAGACATCCATCAAGATCTGAACAACTAAGATGTTTCTTGGATGGTGAATAAATAACGAACACGAGGGCCCTTAGCTCAGTTGGTTAGAGCGTCCGACTCATAATCGGCAGGTCGTAGGTTCAAGTCCTACAGGGCCCACCACTAAATCAAAAGGCTGCATTTGCAGCCTTTTGTCTATCTGGATTTTATATTTACGAGGTTAATAGCATGAGCAGTAATTTCATTTTTACATCAGAATCCGTTTCAGAAGGTCATCCAGATAAAGTTGCTGATCAAATTTCTGATGCTGTACTAGATGCGATATTAGCGCAAGACCCAAGATCCCGAGTGGCTTGCGAAACGCTGGTAAAAACTGGCATGGTTGTTTTAGCGGGTGAAATTACTACTGACGCATGGGTTGATACCGAAGCACTGGTTAGAAAAGTTGTTTGTGACATCGGCTATGATCACGGTGATATAGGCTTTGATGGTCAAAGCTGTGCAGTGCTAAATGCTATTGGCAAACAATCTGTGGATATTGCCATGGGCGTTGACGAGAGCGGCAATCATGAGCAAGGTGCGGGTGATCAAGGCTTGATGTTTGGATATGCGAGTAACGAGACAGATGTGTATATGCCCGCACCTATTACCTATTCACATTTACTGGTCAAACGTCAGGCAGAAGTGCGTAAAAATAAGACGTTGCCCTGGTTACGTCCGGATGCAAAGAGTCAGATTACGTTCCGTTATGAAAATAATAAACCCGTAGCTATTGATGCCGTTGTTTTATCTACTCAGCATTCGCCTGAAATCAGCACAAAAGCACTCCACGAAGCAGTAATGGATGAAATTATCCTGCATGTACTGCCTAAGGAATGGTTGCATAAAGACACTAAATATTTTATTAACCCTACCGGTCAATTTGTTATTGGTGGACCCGTTGGTGATTGTGGTTTAACGGGTCGAAAAATTATTGTTGATACTTACGGCGGCATGGCAAGACACGGTGGTGGCGCATTTTCTGGTAAAGATCCATCAAAAGTTGATCGCTCAGCGGCCTATATGGCGCGTTATGTCGCAAAAAATATTGTTGCTGCTGGTTTGGCGGAACGTTGCGAAATTCAAGTTTCTTACGCTATCGGCGTTGCTGAACCAACGTCTATCAGTATTGAAACTTTTGGAACGAGCAAGTTGAGTGAAGACCGTTTAGTGCAAATTGTCCGTGAACATTTTGATTTACGTCCTAAAGGTTTAATCGCCCAACTGGATTTATTAAAACCGATTTATCAGACTACGGCTTCTTATGGTCATTTTGGCCGTACTGAAGACTCATTTAGCTGGGAAAAAACCGATAAGGTTGATGCCTTAAAAGATGCGGCTGGCCTTTAATATTACACACAGGATAAATAATGAGCTTTCAAGATTATAAAGTTGCTGATATTGCATTGGCAGAATGGGGTCGTAAAGAAATCAATATTGCTGAGACGGAAATGCCAGGATTAATGGCTTTACGTCAAGAATACGGTAATGAGCAGCCCCTGAAAGGTGCACGTATTGCCGGCTGTTTACATATGACAATTCAAACAGCCGTATTGATTGAAACGTTGACAGCATTGGGTGCGGAAGTACGTTGGTCATCCTGCAACATTTTTTCAACACAAGATCATGCCGCCGCAGCGATTGCCGCAGCAGGCATACCCGTATTCGCATGGAAAGGTGAAACTGAGGTCGAAGCCGAATGGTGTATTGAACAAACCATTGAAGGTACTGATGGCTGGCGTCCTAATATGATTTTGGATGATGGCGGTGATTTGACTAACATGATGCACGACAAATACCCAGAGTTAATGTCGGATATCAAAGGCTTGTCAGAAGAAACCACGACAGGCGTATTGCGTTTATATGAGCGAGTGACCAAAGGTACCTTAAAAGTTCCTGCTTTCAATGTTAACGATTCGGTTACTAAATCAAAATTTGATAATTTGTATGGCTGCCGTGAATCTTTAGTTGATGGTATCAAACGCGCCACTGATGTAATGATTGCCGGAAAAATTGCCGTGGTCTGCGGTTATGGTGATGTTGGCAAAGGTAGTGCGCAGTCGTTGCGCGGCTTGGGTGCAACGGTTTGGATTACCGAAATTGATCCTATCTGCGCCCTGCAAGCATCAATGGAAGGCTATCGCGTAGTGACTATGGAAGAAGCCGCACCTATAGCCAATATATTTGTGAGTGCCACGGGTAACTTCAACATTATCACGCATGAGCACATGAAAGTAATGAGAGATCAGGCGATAGTCTGCAATATCGGTCATTTTGATGCTGAAATTGACATTGCTTCATTACGCCAATATGAGTGGGAAAATATTAAGCCACAAGTTGATCACGTTATTTTTCCTGATGGTAAGCGCTTGATTATTTTGGCAGAAGGCCGCCTAGTCAATTTGGGTTGTGGCACGGGACATCCTAGCTTTGTTATGTCTAATTCGTTCTGTAATCAGGTTTTGGCACAAATCGAGCTTTGGAAAAATTCAGCTAGCTACGAAAATAAAGTTTATATCTTGCCTAAAAAACTGGATGAAAAAGTTGCTAGATCGCACCTCAAACAATTGGGTGTGAATTTGACAGTGCTAACCGAAGAACAGGCTAACTATATTAATGTTCCTGTTGAAGGTCCTTATAAAGCTGATCATTATCGTTATTGATCGGTTTGTAAAAACGGGTGTAGATTGGGCTAGCTTAAGCTAGCCCAACATTTTGGATAACGGTTATTGGGTTACGCTACGCTCGGCAATCGCTCCTGCATTGTTATACGTCCTACATCTACTTGTGCCCCGGAGGGTATGCCGTCGTAGCACCGCTTACACTTAGCTTATGCAATCACAAAAAACACACCCTCAGTTATGCAGTTTTGAATTCTACCCTCCGAAAACAGAGGAGGGCGAGGCAAGCTTACAAGTGGTATATGGCAAGCTAGCAACCCTCAATCCTGATTTCTTTTCCGTGACCTTTGGAGCGGGTGGTTCTACTCGCGACAAAACTTTCGATACTGTTGTCGATATTCAATCCAGGGGCATTGCTGCTGCACCACATTTATCCTGTGTTGCGTCAACAAAAGCCAATATCCGCACGATTCTTAATGGCTATCAGGACAAGGGGATTAGTAAAATCGTTGCGTTAAGAGGCGATTTACCTTCGGGTACAATGTCCGCCGGTGAGTTTCGCTATGCCAACGAACTGGTCGCATTTATTCGTGAAGAAACAGGCGATCATTTTCAGATTCATGTCGCAGCTTATCCTGAAGTTCATCCGCAAGCGGCCAATGCCAACGACGATTTCAAAAATTTCAAGCGTAAAGTCGAAGCAGGTGCTGATGAGGCAATCACGCAGTATTTTTATAATGCGGAAGCCTATTTTTATTTTGTCGATAGATGTGAAAAAAATAACATCAATATTCCAATTGTGCCCGGTATCATGCCCATTACCCAGTATGCACAGTTGTTTCGATTCTCGGAAATGTGTGGCGCAGATATTCCGCGTTGGTTAAGAAAACGCTTGGAAGGATACGGCGATGATCGCGAAGCTATACAAGCTTTTGGCGTCGAATTGATGAGTGATCTTTGTCAGCGATTACTCGACAATGGTGCACCGGGTCTGCATTTTTATACCATGAATCAGGCCACACCTACGCTGGCAATCCTGGAAAATCTTAAGCGTTGAAATCACGGATTGACGTTTTCTGGCTGAAATAATCAGTGTATGAACAACGCTAACCTATCTGATCGTGATCTTTCTGTTTTGTGGCATCCCTGCACCCAAATGAAAGATCACGAGAATTTTCCTATTATTCCCATCAAAACAGCGCAAGGTGTTTGGCTTGAAGATTTTGACGGTAACCGCTATCTGGATGCGATTAGTTCGTGGTGGGTCAATTTATTCGGTCATACCAATCCTGTTATCAATGCCGCGCTAAAAGACCAGCTTGATACGCTGGAACATACTATTTTTGCCGGATTCACCCACGAGTCAGCAATTCAACTCGCTGAAAAACTGGTGGAAATAACACCGCCAGGACTCAATCGCTGTTTTTATGCCGACAACGGCTCGGCGGCAGTCGAAGTGGCGTTAAAAATGAGCTTTCATTATTGGCGTAATCTAGGCAAAACCCACAAAACAAAATTCATCACGTTAGAAAACAGCTATCACGGCGAAACGTTAGGCGCGTTAGCGGTAGGTAATGTCGCGCTATATAAAGCAACGTATGCGCCGTTGCTCATGGACGTTATCACCGTCCCCAGTCCTGATTGTTATTATTGCGAATTGGGCGAATCTTGGGCGGATTATTCCACGCGCCGTTTTGCACTGATGGAACAAATCTTGGCGGAACATGCCGATAGCGTGTGCGCGGTGATTATCGAGCCACTCGTACAATGTGCAGGCAATATGCGTATGTACGATGCAGTGTATTTAAAATTGTTGCGCGAGGCTTGCGATAAATACGCCGTGCATTTAATCGCCGATGAGATTGCCGTTGGTTTCGGACGTACGGGGACTTTATTTGCCTGTGAGCAAGCGGCGATTACGCCTGATTTTATGTGTTTATCTAAAGGCTTAACCGGCGGCTATCTACCGCTATCGGCGGTGTTGACGACCGATAACATCTACCAAGCCTTTTATGATGATTACACCAAACTGACGGCCTTTTTACACTCGCATAGCTACACGGGTAACGCACTGGCGTGTAGAGCCGGACTAGCCACCATGACTATTTTCCAGCAGCAAAATATTATCGAAAAAAATCATCAATTAGCTAAGGTAATGGGCATCGTGGCGACGCGGTTTCATGCGCATCCGCAGGTTGCCGAGGTGCGTCAAACCGGCATGATTCTGGCGATTGAATTGGTTAAAAACAAACTGACCCGTGAGCCTTATCCTTGGCAGGAACGGCGTGGGCTAAAAGTTTACCGTTACGCCTTGTCCAAAGGCGTATTGCTGCGACCACTGGGCAATGTTATTTATTTTATGCCGCCTTATGTGATTACCGAAGCAGAGCTGGAATGGCTCGCTGACATTGCCTGGCAAGCCATACAACACGCCGTGAGGGATTAATGCGCATTTCCAGATTATATATTCCGTTGGTGATGGCTGTTGGTAAGACGGTCGAACTGGATGAAGACAGCGCTCATTATGTCAGAACCGTGTTGCGGCTAAAAAAAACTGATGCGATTATTTTATTCAACGGCGATGGTGGCGAATATCACGGTAGCGTTAGCGAAGTCAGTCGTAAAGCCGTGCTAATAACGCTCGAACAAAGACAAGATCGAAATGTGGAATCACCACTGCTTATCCGCTTGGGTTTAAGCATAGCGCGGGGCGACAGAATGGATTGGTCAGTACAAAAAGCAGTGGAACTGGGCGTAACGCACATTACGCCATTATTGACTGAGCGTTGCGTCGTGCAGTTTAAAGGCGATAAAAAACCGCAACGCCTGTTGCACTGGCAAAAAATTGTCCAACATGCCGCCGAACAAAGTGGCAGAACCGTCTTGCCTGCGTTGACTGAAATAGAGCAACTACAACCGTGGGTTAGTCACCAACACGGATTAAAAGTGTTTCTCGATCCCTACGCACCAACCTCATTAGCGCAATTACAGCCGATTGATAAGCAAGTCACTTTATTAACGGGACCTGAAGGTGGATTTGCCGAACATGAGCGCGACATCGCCAAAGCGGCAGGCTTTATTCCTGTGCGCTTAGGTCAGCGGATTTTAAGGACAGAAACCGCCTCAATTACCGCGTTAGCCGCCGTGCAGATGTTATGGGGTGATTTTGGTATACCCGCCTTACCTAATATTGAGACTGAATGATGTTGATGCCATGATGCGCTCTGTTTTCTACGCACTGCTACCGTTGATGGTGTTACTGTTTGCCACCACGCTGGCGTGTCTGGTTGGCTATTTCATCATCCAAACGTTTGGCGAGTTGTCTTTGCAAAAAGTCATTAATAAAACCACCCAAGTTTTTTTAGTATTAAGTATTTTTCCGGCAATGGTTTATCTTAACGTTAATAAACACGACTTAGGTTTTGCCAGCAAACGGCTTTTTTTTAAGCAATTATTACAAGGCTTCGGGCTAGGCTTGGTTAGCTTATTGCCTGTCTTTATGGTGCTGTATGCGCTTGGCATCAGTGTCATCGACAACACATACGCTTGGACATTGGCAGGCTTAGCAGAAAAAACCACGATAGCCTTATTGCTCGCCTTGCTAATTTCATTAATCGAAGAACCGTTATTTCGCGGTATTCTATTGATTAGTTTGACCAGAAAGCTACCCGCCATCGCTGCTATCCTCATCAGTGCCGCTTATTATGCGGCGTTACATTTTATAAAACCCAAAACCCAACTACCCACCCACGCCATTAACTTGTCCAGTGCTTTTCAGCTGATGGGTGAAGCCTTTGCCAATCTGCTAAACCCCGATATTGCCTCAGCGTTTTTGGCTTTATGGATGGTCGGTATTTTTTTAGGGGTGCTGAGAACACAGGTAAACACCAGTTTAGGTTTATGTATCGGTTGTCATACCAGTTGGGTGTGGCAAATAAAAATGAACAAAACTCTGTTTAATACCGATTACAGCGCCGATTACGCCTATCTGGTCAATGCCTATGACGGCGTGATTGGGCTGTTAGTGGCGGGGTGGTTAATGATTGTGCTTTTGGGTTATGAGGGTTATCAGCGAAAAATCGGTAGGGCATAAGTACGCAACAGTTTTAACCTAAAATAGGTGGGTCGGAATAAGATCGTCCAAAGCGTAGCGAAGGACGGTCGTTTCCGGCCTACAGGGTTTCGTAAAAAACCGAAGGTTTTTGTCATTTATCCCACTCAACTTGGATCTTCCTATGGCTATAAATTACAACGTCACCCTAAGGTAACTCGCAAAAAAACAACCACCATTTACCCAAGTCGCTGCTGTAACATATCTATCCTGTCAGCAATAGTTTACTTCCCCGACCCCTAACGCATGATCCCCCTTATCAGACCAGCATATCAACACAATTTGTCTGCCGCAGTGGCTGCGTAGGCTTTTTATGGATTCCCCACACTTTTAATCACACCCGTTACTATCTTTCAACTTGCCGCGCTTGCCCACTACAAGATTCCCCAAAAAATAATGTAAAACATGGTAATGACGACCATTAGGCCAAAATAGCCAAAAAATTTTATTTCATCAAAACGTTTATGCGTCCGTTTCATTGTTCTCACCTCCCTTAAAGCCAATATTTGTTATCTAAAACGCTCCAAATGATTAATTTTTATTGAAAATATTTTCATAACTCTCCGTCTTCTTCAGTATCATTCGGCTTTTGCGTTGCCTGCTTTTTAATAGGTAGAGCCGCGATGTCGTCGAGTAATAGTCGCGTTAAGGCGTTTATTTTTTCCGTGCTAACCCGTTTGGCTTTATATTCCGCTTTTAATAACTTAACGAAAGGAAATAAAGCATCATTAATTTTTATTGTCGGTTGCGGCGGTTTTTTTTGCTCAGGCGCTAATGCCTTACGACCACGCTTTTCTTTTTTATTGTTCATATTGTTTTATTAAAAAGTAACCTAAGTATATTGTTTTTGGCGGTATTGTCAACTATTTAAAAGTTACTTTTAAATAGTTGGCGTTGGTTACAGCAGTTTAAGATTAGGTTAATAACGTTTTGCGGGCTCTCAAAGGTATTTCCGTATCTTTTCGAGCAAAATGTCGCGATAGAACGGTTTCACTATAAAATCTACAGCACCTGCCTTTAAACAGTTGGCGACAACACTCTTGTCACTATTGCCCGTCACCATGATGATAGGTATGGCAGAAAACTGGTCGGCAGATTTTATACGGAGTGTTGTCTCCAACCCGTCCATACCCGGCATGGTTATATCCATTAAAATCAGATCGGGACACTGTTTATGTAACTGGTTAAGTGCTTCGATACCGCTGGCGGCAAACATTAGCTGGTAGTTTTTTTGTTCCAGGAGCCTTTTAAGTAGCGTTCGCGAGGGCTCTTCATCATCCACCACGAGAATGGTGGCGGGTACTTTTTCTGCCAACAGTCTCAAGTCGCAGGCCGCTTTAAGATAGGGGATACATTCTTCCCAAAACGCCTGAACCCAGTTGTTTAATGGCTGCAGGGATTCGGTAAGCGCAAGAAATTGGTTTTGAAGCACTTCTTTCTTACAGCAGATGTCGTCATTTAAGTCCTTGACATTGATATCCTCTGTAAGGCGATGTAAAAAGCCGTCTAGCGAGTCATTGGCTTCCTGTTCTACGCAGGTTAGGAGGCGGCTCGTCGCCTCACTATAGTCGTTACTCTGGGTGGTATTCCGATTTAACAGCGCTTCCATCCCGGCAATTTTGCGTGTTAGGGTGGCAATCTTTAACGCCGACACGTCGGCATTGAAGGCGGCTAGATCACGCATGGCATGATGAACCGCCATTGCCAGCCGCGTGTCATCATGGCAAACCGGCCAGTACAAAATATAATCGTCAAAATAATTTTTTTTGCATAAGGTGTATACCGTTCTGATTTGCTCCCGATTACACAGAATGACCGTCCGGTGCGGACAAATGGTGCTGAAGCGA
>CANNKH010000049.1 GCA_947504985.1 Methylococcaceae bacterium
CAGTAATGAAATTAGTATGCTCAGCATGGCAACCGCTATCGGTGATTTTTCAAAACGTGGTAATGACACTCAATTTGAGTATATTTTCAGGGATATCATTGTTGATATTAATACGCTGATTCAAACCTGTGATACCGGCTTCAGCGATATCGAACGGGTTGTCGAGGCAATGGCAAAAGGTGACCTAACTCAAAAAATTAACAATGATCACCCCGGCACCTTTGGAAAAGTTAGCCGCAGTGTGAACAGCACGGTAGATAATCTTAAAGCCTTGGTCAGTGAAATCAGGAGCGCTACTGATGCCATAAATAGCGCCTCCAAAGAAATCGCAGCCGGCAATAATGACTTATCACATCGAACTGAAGAGCAAGCGGCCAGTCTGGAACAAACCGCTGCCAGTATGGAAGAGTTAACCTCTACCGTTCAGCAAAATACCGAGAATGCCAGACAAGCAAACCACTTGGCGAAAGGGGCTTCGGAAATTGCCGATAAAGGCGTTGCTGTTGTTGGACAAGTCGTGGCAACCATGAACTCAATCCACGATTCTTCCCGCAAAATTGCGGCCATCATTTCGGTGATAGACAGCATTGCCTTTCAAACTAACATTCTCGCACTTAATGCCGCTGTTGAAGCCGCTCGTGCCGGCGAACAGGGCAGAGGTTTTGCGGTTGTTGCCGAAGAAGTGCGCAATCTGGCACAACGCGCGGCGGTAGCCGCCGGGGAAATTAAAAGTTTGATTAGCGATTCGGAAGAAAAAGTTGAAGACGGCAGTAAATTGGTGACTCAAGCGGGACTCACGATAAAGGAAATTGTCAGTGCCATTCAGCGAGTCGCTGCAGTCATGGCGCAGATTACTTCGGCTTCTGTCGAACAAAGTTCAGGCATCTCACAAGTTAATCAGGCCATTGCCCAAATGGATGATGTCACCCAGCAAAATGCGGCACTGGTTGAGCAAGCGGCGGCGGCGGCGGAATCAATGGAAGATCAGGCTCAAAATCTGTCCGGCACGGTAGCTGTTTTTAAAATTGATGAGATGTTCAATCCTTCAAGCGCTCAAAGAGCAATGCCAGCAAAAATTCAAACCTATAAAGGCAATCGCACCATTGCTGTTCCAGAGATTAAAAGTATTCATAACCTAGAAGCTATCAATGCGGATCTTGATAAAGCATTGCACAAACATGCCGAATGGAAGGTGAAGTTTCGTACCGCTATCACCCATCACGAGAAAATGGATGTTGCCACCATCTCAAAAGATAATTGCTGCGAATTTGGTAAATGGCTATACGGTGACACCAAACAAAAACTTGGTCACCTAGAGAGTTTTTCAGAATGTCTTTCAAAACATGCCATGTTTCATATCGAAGCGGGCAAAGTGGCTCAAGCCATCAATGACAAAAGATTTAATGAAGCACATACCATGCTCAGCACCGAATCCGGATTCATTGATGCTTCGAGCGCCGTCGGCGTTGCTATTATGCGTTTAAAGAAAGATGTTGCGTCATCAACATCTGCACCGGTAATTACAAAGCCTCAATCGGTAGCACGACAACAAACGGAAGATGTCAGCATGGAACTCGATACTGCTCTACACAAACATGCTGAATGGAAAGTGAAATTTCGTACCGCCATTGCCAATCACGAGAAACTGGATGCAATGGCTATATCAAAAGACACCAATTGTGATTTCGGTAAATGGCTACATGACGACATCAAGCACCACTTTAGCCACTTGACGGGTTTTTCAGACTGTCTTGCAAAACATGCCGAGTTTCATATTGAGGCGGGTAAAGTCGCCCAAACAATCAATGACGAAAAATACAGCGCAGCCCAGTCCATGTTAAATACTGGATCAGCCTTTACTACCGCATCAAGCAAGGTTGGCACCGCGATTATGCGCTTAAAGAAAGAGATTGGGCTTTCTACAAATCCAATCGCAGTAAAACCAAAAAGTCAGCCGGTAGCCGTCGCCAACGATGAATGGGAAGAGTTTTAACCCTGTCATCTGACTAATTAAAGTCTGCAATAGCGACCGCTTGAAGTATAATTTCCTGCATGTGATAACGTCTTTCCGGTGCTAAATGCACCGTGTTTAATCGTTCATACCTATTGCAATAAGGCTGAAAAGTTTTGCACTTTTCAGCCTTATTTATATACAAAAATTATTGGATATAAATTATGTTCCCTTCCAATTCAAAAAATCCTGATCTTGATTGGAGTCAGGTGCGAGAAACCGTCAAATTACTTTCTTTAGCAGCGGCGCAAGTAGATGATTTACTAAAAGAAGGTGATTTATCTGTTAACACTTTGACAGAATCATTTACCGCGCTAGCAGAACATATGAGAGTAATTAACAGCTATCTTCTCGCCCTTGACTCAAACCCGATAAGAGATAAGGCATTAGCTAGTTGCTCTGAAACCAGTGATCAAATTCAGTCTTCAGTCGTCGCCTTTCAATTTTATGACAGAATGGTGCAATGCTTACAGCATGTAACCTCTAACTTAGTTGGCTTGTCCGAACTACTGGAACGTCCTGAATGTCTTTATAGTCCAAAAGAATGGCTGAAGCTTCAGAATGAAATCCGTTCAAGATATACCATGGAATCAGAAAAATTGATGTTCGATGCCATTCTACAGGGCAAATCGATAAGCGAAGCACTTGCGGAGAAAGAGGCTAAACAGCAGGAACAAGAAGAAATAGATAATATAGAACTGTTCTGATTAAACGCTTTTATTCAGAAAATTATTTTTTAAATAGGGCTTCTACTTTAATTAAAACCATGACAATATTCAAAAAGCAAAGCGCGCAGATTAATCAGAAACTGTTCAGGTATAAGCTTGATATTTACCGCTTAACTGAGTTTATTAACCACTTGTTTTAATAGATTATCGGGTTTATAAGGTTTGATAATATAAGAAGTTATACCCGCCTGAATGGCTTCTTTTACCTTTTCACCTTCAGATGAAGACGTTAACATTATCCACGGCGGGGCAACCAGCTTGGGATCTTTTTTTACCTCTTTATACAACTCAAGACCGGTCATTCCTGGCATATTCCAGTCGCAAATAACGACATTAATTCTCACTTTTCTCATCAATGCCAAAGCTTCAGATCCATCCGAGGCATCAAAAACATGAGTAAAACCTGCTTCCCGCAAAATAGCTTTGGTTAGTGAACGTATTGATGGGGCATCATCTACTATCAGAATTTTTTTCTGTAGCATTTCAAGTGTTATTTCCATTTTTTTTCCAAATTATACTTTTATGGATTCTATATCCAACAATCATACTTAGAATCTGCCAAGAAGTGCAATCCATTTTTTTCTGTTCAGGAATTGCTTCACAGAGGCATCATTAAAATTATTCGTTTTTCAATACCGTTGTAACATTAAATAGCGCCCCGAAACATCACCAAATTTCAAATATTGAATAATTCAACTTTCCGCTGTCATAGAAAAGGCATTGATAAAAACCGCGATCTAACAGGATCTTGTTATCACAACACTTATTGCGGCTCAGGTTCGGACGAGGTGCTATGGAAAAACTCATCGAGCGCTTGATGTACCTCATCTATACCTGTTTTCTTTAATGCCGAGAACAATTGGATGGTCAGTGGAATTTCAACATCTTCAAGTGCTTTTTGCACCTGTAACAGCGTATTTTTAGCCGCCCCGTAAGTTAATTTGTCCGCTTTTGTTAACAAAATATGTAATGGCAGTTTAGTATGCTGACACCATTCAATCATCTGTAAATCAAATTCGGTAAGTGGATGACGCACATCCATCACTAAAATGATGGCGCATAAGGATTTACGATGTGTTAAATAAGTTTCCATCAACTTATGCCATTCTTTTTTGACATCTAACGGCACTTTGGCGTAACCATAACCCGGTAAATCAACAAAACGTTGCTGTGCATTAATCTCAAAAAAATTAAGCATCTGAGTCCGTCCTGGTGTTTTACTGGTTCTCGCCAATGAGTTTTGTCTAGTCAATGTATTAATTGCACTGGATTTTCCGGCATTTGACCGACCTGCAAAAGCAATTTCTTTACCTTGATCGGCAGGCGTATTTTTAAGATGTGGTGAACTGTTAATAAATTTTGCTTGGGTATAAATTGGATTCATCGTTGCCTCGCCTAAGCGTGCTAATTAAGGTAGAATCTGCAGCGATCAAGCAGCCTGCATCATTCAATGGCTATCATAAATGTACACTATTCCGATGGGGGAAACCTGATGAAAAAAAAATGGCTGGCTCTTTCAATGGCTCTGGCTTTTGCCGGAACTTCAAGTTTGTTACATGCAGAAGGCGATAGTGATGCCGGAAAGGGAAAATCTGCGCCCTGCATTAGTTGTCACGGTGAACAGGGGAACAGCATGGTATCAACATTCCCCAAACTTGCACAGCAACACGCCTCTTATTTAACAAAACAATTACACGACTTTAAAGCGGGTGTTCGCAAAGATCCAATGATGTCTACAATCGCTATGAATTTGTCTGACGCCGATATGGAAGATATCGCGGCTTACTTCGCAGAGCAAAAGATTTCCGTTAATGCGTTGCCAGTTTTGGATGATGAGGATGACAACGCTAAAACTGATGAAGCCGCTATGCAAGCCATGATAGCGCAAGGTGCCGATTTGTATCGTAATGGTGATTTGGCAAGAGAAGTTTCTGCTTGTATCGCCTGTCATGGCCCTTTAGGCGAAGGTAATAAACCAGCGGCATTTCCTGCTTTAAAGTCGCAACATGCCGATTATTTAATCAAAGCACTTTCTGACTTCAAGTCCGACAAGCGTAGTAACAAGCCTGATAATATGATGCACATGATTGCTAAAAAAATGACCATTGAAGAAATTAAAGCCGTGTCTTACCGTATTTCAATGATGAATAACTAAGTAATCTCCCGACCAACCTTTACAGAGACATTGAGTAATGTTTAAAAAAATCATCCAAGTCAGCTTATTCACGCTGTTTTTTTCATTTTCTGCTCTGCTAAAAGCGGAATCTACAGGCTATGAAACCCTGACGCCTGCGCAACCGACACAGCATGCTGATAAAATCGAAGTTATCGAATTTTTCTGGTACGGTTGTCCGCATTGTTATAGCTTCGAGCCTGAACTGGCTAAGTGGTTGAAAAAAATACCTAAAAATGTTGAATTTATCCGCCAGCCTGCCGTGTTTAATGAGCTTTGGGGCAAACATGCCAAAGCCTATTTTGTCGCTGAAGCGTTAGGCGTAGTTGATAAAGTTCATGGTGATTTTTTTGACGCCGTGCAAAACAAAAAAGAAAAACTCGATACTGAAGAAGCATTAGCTAAATTCTTTAGTGCGCATGGCGTTGATGAAGCCCAATTTCACGAAGCCTTCAATTCATTTGCAGTTGATTCAAAAATGCGCCAATCCCCTGCTATAGCCAGTCGTTATGGCATAACTGGGGTGCCTGCGGTGATTATCAACGGTAAATATTTAACCAATGGACCATTAGCTGGCTCTCATGAAAAAATGATTGAAGTCATGAACAGCTTGATTAAACAAGAAAGTACGGTGAAATAATTTTATGGGGCACTAGCTAGGTGCCCCATCTTACAACGAGATCTATACGATGGGTTTGTTTAGTAAGTCTTCAGATAAAAAGAACGCCAAAAATGATAACACGAGTGACCGCAACGAAGACGACAACGAAATAAGCCGTTGGCAAGATAAATACTTTACTCTTCTCGATGCCAAGGAACTATCAGAAAGCACCTACAAAGAAACTCAGGATTTGCTTTGTAAAACGATTGTACGCCTTGCCATTGTCGCATCAGGGTTTGATCCACAACTGGAACCCAATCTACAACGTATCCGCAATCATCTAAAAAATGGCATAGATAACCACAATCTTAAGGTGGAGCTTGAAAACATTACCCAAGCATTAACCCAACTTAATGACGCCCCCTCAAATGGATCGCCAACAAATAAAGATATATCGCTGTTGTTCACTTTTTTACTACAGCGCTATACCTCGGAAAAACAGCAATTTGCATTGAGTCTGCTTAAGGAGAGCTGTCAACGCGTAGATGACCCTCAACGATTATTTGCAGCGATTGTTGAGATTATTGAACAAGATCGCAACGCTGATTTGTCAACAATTCAGCGAATTGAACATCCGCTTTTTTTTCTGCAGCAAATTGATGCCCGCTTTGTTAACCAGCAATTGCTTTATTTATTGGAACATATTGAAATACCAGAGCTGTTTTCAAATCAAGCACGCGTATTAAAACAACAGCTGACGGTGCGTGAAGAAGCTACCCCGTCTTTTGAATTAATACTGGATGACGCCATTTCACTGCTGATAGCAATAAGTACGCACAATCAGCCTAAGCAGCAAGAAATCGATAAATTTCTTATCTCTATTACGGAACAACTCACCGAGCTGGGTTTGGCTGTTAACGGCACTAGTATTGCTGCGATAGATGCCAGTTTGAACAGAAGCAAGCTGGATCAATCCGTTTCTGATCAAATGAGTGACTTACACAACCGATCCATTCACGCCACTCAGTTGGAGCCGCTGAAAGAAGTCATATCTTCACGGATTATTCAGATTACTCAGGAAATTCAGGAACACAAACAAAAGGAAGCCATTCAGCGGGAAAAAACTCAACGCCAACTGGATGAATTAAGCCAAAAAATAACGATAATGGAATCAGAAGTTGGTGAGCTAAAATTAAAGCTGATAACTGCGAACACCCATGCGTTACATGACACACTGACAGGATTACCGAATCGTCTGGCTTATGATGAGCGCCTAAAAATTGAAATGGCTGGTTGGCGACGCTACCACACACCACTATGCCTAATCGTCTGGGATATTGATCACTTCAAACATGTCAACGATCAATATGGCCATCAAATCGGTGATAAGGTATTGGTGCATATTGCCAATCAATTTACCCAACATATCAGAAACGCCGATTTTATTGCTCGTTTTGGTGGCGAAGAATTTACCATGTTACTACCCCATACCAACGATCAGGCCGCCTTTAAGCTGGCAGATAAATTGAGGGCTATCATTGAAAACAGTCGGTTAAAGGAAAATGAGATTGCCATTACGGTTACTGTCTCTTGCGGCATTACCCAATTTATTGATGGCGACACCCATGACTCTGCTTTTATACGGGCAGATCAAGCACTGTACCGCGCTAAAGAACAAGGTCGTAATCAGTGCTGTATAGGCTGATCACCACATTAAGTCATCAGGAATTTGATACGCTGCATAGGAATTGCCCGTGTCTTCCCCGGTGTTTTTTACCTGCGCATTATTAACAATAATGCTTGTTGCATCGCGTGAACTAATCTTTTCAGCCACTTCAGCGGAAACAACTTCATAGCTCTGCACCAATTTTACAATTACCAAACGACCATTAATAATTTGCTCCCGCATCATTGATGAAACATACAGTGTCTTCATTTTATTATGGTCATTGAAATGATAAGCCACCCCATCGGCATCCTGGGCTTGGCGGTTCAATTCAATCAGTTGCCTGACTTGAGCGGCGCGTTCTTTTTTTTCTTCATGCTGCTTACGTAACTGATTAAGATCACGATCTCGCTCAACTTTTTCCGCCTGGGCTTTTAAAGCTAAATCTTTTGCCTCGTCAACAATCGCCACATTATTTTTGCGCTGCATTTGCGCTTGTTTATGCTTATCGGATTTAACCGTTTTCACCTTTGCCGAGCTCACTAGGCCAGATTTTAATAATTGCTCTTGTAATGATAGCTTTTGTTTACTCATAATAATCTCTTAATGGATTGATCCGGTGTCAGGTAAGGCTAATTGCGTGATTAACTCACTGATAAAAGCAATTTTCTGCGCTGTACCAGAAAAAGGCACTACAAATCTGAGCTTGTCCATACCATCAAATTTATAACACGGAGCTTGTGTTTGTATCAGATTAATCAAATGTGCCGTATTAATGTTAGGTTCTGCTTTAAAAACAATACTTCCACCACCGACATGGGCTTCTATCTTCTTGATGCCTAATTGCTCAGCCTGCTGTTTTAAAGCAGTTACGCTAAATAAGGTTTTGACAGGCTCAGGTAACAAACCAAAACGGTCTATCATTTCAATTTGTAATTCTCGCAAGTCCTCAGTTGTCTCCGCGTTGGATATCCGTTTATACAACACCAGACGGGCGTGAATATCCGGCAAGTAATCTTCCGGTATCAATGCCGCTGTTTGTAAATCCACTTCAGGTCCTTTATCCATTGGCGTATCGAGTTCAGGCTGCTTACCTGATTTTAGCGCATTAATTGCACGCTCCAATAATTGCGTATACAAGGTAAAACCGATTTCCTGTATCTGACCACTTTGATCATCACCCAGCAACTCACCTGCACCGCGAATTTCCATATCATGCGATGACAACATAAATCCTGCACCCAATTCTCCAGAAGCTTCCACGGCTTCCAGGCGCTTTATAGCATCTTTACTCATCAGATTTTTGGGTGGCACCACAAAATAAGCATAAGCGCGATGATGCGAGCGCCCTACCCTACCGCGTAACTGATGCAATTGTGCCAAACCCAGTTTATCGGCACGATTGATAACAATAGTATTGGCACTGGGTATATCAATGCCGCTTTCAATAATCGTAGTGCATAAAAGCAAATTGAAGCGCTGGTGATAAAAATCCAGCATGATGCGCTCCAATTCGCGCTCCGGCATTTGCCCATGAGCAATTTCTATCCTAGCTTCAGGTATTAATTTACTCAATTCATCTGCCATTTTACCCATCGATTTGACGTCATTATGCAGAAAAAAGACTTGACCACCGCGTTTGATTTCACGCAAACAGGCTTCCTTTATTTGGGCGTCAACCCAAACACTAATGAAGGTTTTAATGGCATGACGGTTAGGCGGTGGGCTGGCAATAATGGAAATATCACGCAAACCTGACATCGCCATATTCAAGGTGCGCGGGATAGGTGTCGCCGTCAGCGTCAGCATATCGAGTTCATTACGCAACTTTTTGAAATGTTCCTTTTGGCGAACACCGAAACGATGCTCTTCATCAATGACAACCAATCCCAACGCGTTGTATTTCAGCTCTTTAGATAGCAAGGTATGGGTGCCGATAACAATATCAACCTTGCCTTGTGCTAATTCACTGGCAATTTCTTTTTGTTGTTTAGACGTAACAAAGCGCGACATCACTTCTATACGCACCGGCCAATCGGCAAAACGATCACAAAAATTCTGATAATGCTGCTGAGCCAATAACGTCGTGGGAACCAGTACCGCCACTTGTTTACCGCTTTGCACCGCAATAAACGCGGCTCTCATCGATACTTCCGTTTTACCGAAACCTACATCGCCACAAATAACCCGATCCATCGGTTGTGCACTGGTCATATCCTCAAGGATCGCCTCAATCGCGGTTTGCTGATCAGGGGTCTCTTCAAACGGGAAGGCATCGGCAAAAACCTGATAATCGGTATTTTCAATAGCAAACGCATGACCCTGTTTAATCGCACGTTTGGCATGAATCTCTAGCAGTTCCGCCGCAACATCATGGATGCGCTCGATAGCCCGCTTCTTGGCCTTGTTCCATTGATCGCTACCCAGCTTATGCAGCGGCGCCTCGTCAGGATTCATTCCAGTGTAACGACCAATAACATGCAGCGACGATACCGGCACATACAACTTATCGCTATTGGCGTATTCCAACATTAGAAATTCAGAAGCAATACCGGCTATTTCAAGCGTTTGCAGACCTAAATAGCGACCTACACCATGCGCCTGATGAACAACCGGTGCGCCGATAGTCAATTCGGTAAGATTGTTAATAACCGCTTCCAGCTCCCGTGCCGCCGACTTCCGCTGTCGGCGGCGTTGCTGAGCCTTTTCACCGGAGAGCTGGCTTTCGGTAATAATCACAAGCGCTGGCGATTGTTTTTGTTCCGTCGTGAACCACAACCCATTATCGATAGGAGCAACGATCATGCAAGGAGAGGTATCAATGCTTAAAAATGCTTGCCAACTATCCACCAATTTGGCAGTAATTTGGTAGAGCCGTAATTTGTCCAGCAAGGCTTCTCGGCGTCCTGCAGATTCTGCGACAAACAATATTCGACCGGTACACGCCTTGATAAATTGCTGTAACTGATAAGCCGGTTTATCCAATTTGGTATTGATCGTTAAATCCGGTAGCGGTTTGCAGGGACTATCGACAGAAAGGTTGTTATCGAGAATGATGCGAGCAAAAGCACTTACTTTTTGGATGGTATCAAGCGCAGATAAAAATAAACTATCCGGCGCTAACAAAGGTCTGTCCAGATCGTATTTACGTTGTTCAAAACGCTCATCCGCTTCGCTATAGAAAGCCTCTGCTGTCGTGTTAAAGGTATCAGAAAGCACAAAAACAGCTGACGAAGGCAGATAATCAAATAAAGTAGCCGTTTTTTCTACAAACAACGGTAGATAGTATTCAATGCCACTGGGGGCAATACCTTTGCTGATATCCAGATATAAGCTGTTTTTAGCGGATACATTTGGAAAACTGGTTCGAAATGCCTGACGAAAATGCTTAATCGCGTCGTCGGTAAAAGGGAATTCACGCGCCGGAAATAATTGAATTTGATCGCAAATATCCAGCGAACGTTGGCTTTCAGGATCAAATGTGCGTATTGATTCGACTTCATTGTCAAATAATTCAATACGAAACGGCATTTTACTGCCCATCGGAAATAAATCGACAATAGCCCCTCTAACGGCAAATTCAGCGTGCTGATAAACTTGTGACACGCACTGATAGCCAACACTTTCCAGCTTGATACGATTAAGTTCCAGATTAAAATTATCACCGACTTTAATTGAAAAGCTGTTTGCCAGCACATGCTCTCTGGGCGCAAGCCGGTGCATCAGCGTAGCCACCGACACCACCAAGGCGCCACGCTTCACCTCTGGCAATAGCGCCATTGTTTTCAAGCGCTCTGAAGTAATCTCCGGCAGCGGCGAAAAAACGTCATAAGGCAAGGTTTCCCAGTCCGGAAAATGCAAAATTGGATACTTTCCTTGTAAAAAAAAGGCCAGCTCATGCTCCAGCCTTAAAGCCGTCTGATTGTCAGGCGTAACAATAACAAACAAGCAGCTTTCATTTTGAATGGCACAAGCTAAAGCCAAAGCATCAGCACAGCCGATTAAGCCCGACCAGAGCTGTGTTTGATCGATGGTTTGCGGGATAAGAGGAGAAAAAATTAGTGAGTTCGCCATTGGATAACAATTATACGATGGATAGATTTGACGTTATTTGGTGTAAGCCATCATGAGTGGCTCAAAAACATGGCATCACCATAGCTAAAAAATCGATAACCCTGCTCAATCGCATGTCGATAAGCATTCATCACCGACTTGTAATCGGCAAATGCGCAAACCAGCATCAGTAAGGTTGATTCTGGCAAATGAAAATTAGTTAGCATGGCATCGACTGATTTAAATTGATATCCGGGAGTTATAAACAAATCAGTGTCACCAAAGCCGGATTCCAACACACCACCTTTAGAGGCCGACTCCAACGCCCTAACTGCCGTTGTACCGATTGCAATAACCCGCCCCCCATTTGCTCTTACCTGATGCACGGCAGCTACGGTTGCCGAAGATACCGCAAAGTACTCCTTGTGCATTAAGTGATCGTTGAGATTCTCGACTCTAACCGGCTGAAAGGTGCCGCTGCCAACATGCAACGTTACAAACACTGTCGCTATTCCCTTTGCTTTAATTTTTTCCAGCAAAGCAAGATCGAAATGTAACCCGGCCGTGGGTGCCGCCACTGCTCCTGCAGTTTGCGCAAATACGGTTTGGTAACGTGTCAAATCGGATTCATCATCGGCACGCGTAATATAAGGTGGCAACGGAATATGACCGATTTGAGCCAATATTTGCAATAAACGAGCATTACCTTGAAATTCCAATCGGAATAAATCATCTTCTCTACCCCGCACAACACAACAGAAGCCATCATCCAATACTATCAATGTCCCTACCTTTGGTGCTTTACTTGCTTTAATATGCGCAACAGCACAATAGTCACCTTGGATTCGCTCAATCAATATTTCGATCTTACCGCCACTCTGCTTTTTGCCAAACAACCGAGCAGGAATAACCTTGGTATCGTTAAACACCAATAGGTCTCGTGCATTAATTAAATCAATAAAATCAGTAAATTGCCTATCGTATAGTTGTCCGCTATCTCGATTCATACACAACAAGCGACTGGCATCGCGTGCTGCTAATGGCTTTTGTGCTATTAGCGCATCGGGCAATAAGTAGTTAAAATCACTTTTTTTCATAGGCGGCGATATTACCAGCTTAGGCTAGTGAAAACATCTTAAAAATAAGATGGTATTTTTGATAAAGCTTATTTATAATACCCGCTCTTTGCCGGGGTGGCGGAACTGGTAGACGCGCCGGATTCAAAATCCGGTGGGGGTGACTCCGTGCCGGTTCGATTCCGGCTCTCGGTACCAAAGAATACAAGGACTTAGGTTTTTATCTAAGTCCTTTTTTTATGCCTGATGGTTTCCGTGGCGCACTGGTGGCGCACTTCAAAATAAAACCCCAAAATATACCGCAGCAATTGCCAGTCTTTCAGGCATAAAAAACCGGCATGGTTAGCCGGTTTATGAGTTTCCTAATCTTACCCGTCAAACAGTCATTAAATCCAAAAACATCAAGCGGTGTTCAGTCGATTGGTTGCCTTCTGAATCCAACAGCACAAAACCCTGTTTTTCATAAAACCTGACGGCTTCACTTTTAGCATCCGTCACTACAAAACGGCAACCGACATTTTCCACTATTCTGTCCCTTATTAGTGCAATTGAGTAATCAAGTAATATCGAACCAATACCGCAGCCCCTGTATCGGGTATCTACCGCCAGTCGCGCTATTTTGACAGCAGGTAAAAATTCGTAGCCGTTGGCTTGGCTACAGTCTGCCACGTCATAGCCGTTTTGTAAGTCAATCTCGCTACATGTCAAAGTGACAAAACCAATAACCCTTTTATCGCCGGTTATGGCAACATAGGTTTGTGCAATACTGGATTGCTGGAATTGCTTGGCTTGTTTTTGAAGGAAGGTTTTTAATGGTAAGAAGGACGAGTTGCCAGTCTTAAAGTTTTGTACGGTATCGGATGCTTCAAGTTTGCGTAGGTAATAACCAGAATCAGGCATTGCGTTTCAGTTTAAACGCTTCACCTTTACTGATTTTCTCACTTATTGCACGTCCACGCACCAGTGCAGCCAAGCCCAAAGGATTCGGTTGTGCTTCGCTGATTTGCTGGACGAATCGCGCTGCGTCTTTGCCACTTAGTTCGACACGCCCAAACGTGCTTGATTTGATTGCCATACGGTTTGCCTGTTGTTATGTGGTTACTGGCAGGCATTCTATTACAAGCAACTGCAAATAAGAACAACTGCCCATATAAAAACCCGATTAAACCGGCTTTTATAATCCAGCAGCTTGAATTTAAATCACCACAAAATCAGCATTAGTCAAAGCTAGGTTTACCCCTAACTGGGCAATCTGTACACCCTGCCCAATACCGCTACCATCCGAATCATAAGTTACTGCGCCGGTGGTTGGGTTATAGATGACATAATCATTAGTATCGAGAGCGTTAGTGCCTTTAACAAATAGGCTGGCATCCAATGCGCCAGGCACAGTC